>NZ_JBHSLU010000009.1:0-97095 GCF_042655245.1 Allobosea massiliensis
CCAGTTTGCCCCGCGATCACGGTGAGCGGAAATCATGTGTTTCCCGTCACCTGCAAAATGCCCTTAGCGTGTATTAATGTAGAAATGACCACAGAGCCCCGATCCGGGCATGGACTTCGCCGACCTTGGTGACGGCGGCGACAAAGTTCTGGTCGAACTGGCCGTTGGCCATCCGGTCCCAATGCGAGGACTGACGCTGCTTGGCGCTGTCGATGTGCTGCTCGCTGGAAAAGAACCGCTTGGTCTCGGGGCTGTTGCGCAGCTGGCTGTAGAAGGCGTCGAGGGCACCGGGCAGAGCGGCCACGATGTCGTCATGCATGCCCTTGATCTGGTCGCGGGCCCGGCCGTCCAGCTGCATGAACGCTAGCCGGCTATTGAGGTGATCGGAAGACGTCATCGGAGGCTCCTGCCTGCAACACCAAGTGCCGGTGCCGAAATCGATGAAACGCCTGGTTGGTTAACGAAGGTTCAAAATACAGACGGAGGATGTGAGAAAATGCGCTTTTTGGTTGCGTTTCCCATTGGTCATTCGTCTAAGCTATCCGGCGGTTGGGCCGCAAAGCCCTCATAGCGCGCCAGGAAGGCGTCGACCGGCAAAGCCCGGAAATCGGAAAGGGCGGCGCACAGGCGCGCGTGATCCCAGTCCCACCAGGCGAGTTGCATGAGGCGCTCCGCGGTCGCCTCGGGGAAGCGTGCACGGATCGGCCGGGCCGGATTGCCCGCGACGATGGTGTAGGGTGCGACGTCCTTGGTGACGATCGCTCCGCCCGCCACGACGGCGCCCGTGCCGATGCTGCGGCCGGGCAGGATGATGGCGCCATGGCCGATCCAGACATCGTGGCCGATGGTCACCGGCGTCGAGCGGCGCCAGTCGAAGAAGGCGGCATCGTCCTCGGCATCCTCGAAATAGGCGCTGGCGCGGTAGGTGAAATGCGACTGGCTGGCGCGCTGCATGGGGTGGTTGCCGGGGTTGATCCGCGTCATCGCCGCGATCGAGCAGAACTTGCCGATGGTGGTGTAGATGATGTTGGAATCGTTCACGACATAGGAGTAGTCGCCCATCGTCGACTCGACGAAGGAGGTTCGCGCTCCGATCTCGGTGTAGCGCCCGAGGGTCGCGTCGCGCACGACCGCCGTCTCATGGATCACCGGTTCGAGCCCGAGCTTCCTGGCGGCCATGGGGTGTCTCCGTTCTGTGGGGATCGCCGGCCTGGTCGTCAGCGGCCGAGCGTAAAGGCGTCGATGATGCGGAAGCGGCCGGCCCGGTTGTCCTGCCGGAACACCGCGAGGCGGTCGATTGAAACCGGACCCGCGGGGACGGCGCACGCATGGGCTTCTGTCAGCGCCGCGGCGATGGCGGGTGCCTCGTCCTGCG
Organism: Allobosea massiliensis; assembly: GCF_042655245.1. Classification (NCBI taxonomy): domain Bacteria; kingdom Pseudomonadati; phylum Pseudomonadota; class Alphaproteobacteria; order Hyphomicrobiales; family Alloboseaceae; genus Allobosea; species Allobosea massiliensis. The sequence continues at coordinate 1,376 of NZ_JBHSLU010000009.1, forward strand.
GGAGCGCCCCGGTCAGCGTCATGTGGAAGCGGAAGGCGTCGCCGACATAAGGGTAGCCATAGGCGTCGAGATGGGCGCGCTCGGTCGGTGTCAGCGGGCTGGCGAGGCGCCGCTCCCGATCGGCCTGTCCCAGCGGTGCGCGAAACGGCTCGAAGGCCTGGACGATGCCGAAGGCCAGCGCCTGTAGCGCCGGGCTCGGTTCGGCCGGCGTCAGTGCGACGAAGCGGCCGAGCGATGTGACTTTGAGGCCGGCCAGAGGCACGGCCGTGCAGCCGAGGGCGATCTGCCGGGCGAAGGCCCGCAATTCACCCTCGCTGCGGCCATTGGCCAGCTCGAACGGCGCCTTCAGCGTCGCGTGAAAGCCGTAGCGGCGCGGTTCGGCGGTGCGGTCCGGCCAGAGCTGCACGTCGCAGCCGGGCGGAACGGCGAAGGCGATCTCCTCGCCGGTGAAGGCGTCGTAGCCCAGCGTCGCGCAGCCGAAGCGCCAGAGCGCGCTGTCGACGGCGGGCGCGTAATAGAGGGCATAGCGCGGGCCGCTCAAAACGCGCGCTCGCCCTTCGACCAGACGGCCGCGATCACGGGCGTCGGTCCCAAAGCCTTGAAGCGGACGAGATCGGCCCGCAGCCCGGTCTTGAGATGGCCGCGGTCGCGCAGGCCGAGGATGTCGGCCACTTTCCAGGTGACCATGCCCATCGCGTCCGGCAGGCCGAGGCCGTGGTCGTTGTGCAGCTTCAGCACGGCCTGGAGCAGGCTGGCGGGCACATAATCGGAGGAGAGCCCGTCGAGCAGGCCTTTCTCGGCCAGTTCGGAGACCGAGACGCCACCGGAATGCGAGCCGCCGCGCACGACGTTCGGGGCGCCGGCGATGGTCGCGAGCCCGCGCTGCTTGGCGGCGGCGGCGGCCTCGACCGTGGTCGGGAATTCCGAGATCACCGCGCCCGAGGCCAGCCCCTCCTCGACATGCTCGACGGTGGTGTCGTCATGGGTCGCGATCGGGATGCCACGGGCACTGAAGAGCTCGACCACCGCCTGCCAGTTGCGGCCGACATTGGCGGCGCCTTCCATCTGGCGGGTGGCGACATCCTCCTCGAACTCCGCCTCGGTCTTGCCGTTGCCGATGGCATAGGTCCGCAGATGCTCGATGTTGCGCCACTGGCGTTGGCCGGGCGTGTGGTCCATCAGCGAGACAAGCTGCACCAGCGCGTCGTCCTGATAGGGCTCGATATCCCTGAGAAGGTCGGGGCTCGTCAGTTCGCAGCGCATGTGGATGCGATGGTCGATGCGGAAGACGCCTTCCGCCTGGCCTCGGGCGAGCGAGGTCATGACGTCGGCGAAGATGTCCTTGCGGTAGTCCTTGGCGGAAAAGGGCGTGCCGGCGCAGATCGCGTCATAGACCGTGGTGACGCCGGCCGCCGCCATCTGCGCGTCATGGACCAGCGCGGCGGCGAGCCCATTCGGCCAGAAGACCTTGGGCCGCGGCATGAAATGCTTTTCCATGTTGTCGGTGTGCATCTCGACGAGGCCGGGCGCGACATAGTCGCCGCCCGCGTCGACGGCGGCCGGGAGCGAGGAGAGCCCTTGGTCGACCGCGGTGATCACGCCGTTCTCGAAGGCGATCGTGCCCGTGACGATCTCGTCCTCGAGGATCAGGCGGGCATTGGTCAGAACGGTCTGCATCAGGCGGCCTTCCGGAAAGTGGTGATGTCGAGATAGCGGGTCGCCACCTTCTCGCGCACGGCCTCGTCGTGGAAAATCCCGACGATCGCGGAACCCCTCGCGCGGGCTTCCGCGATGAGTTCGACCACGACGTCGCGGTTGGCGGCGTCGAGCGAGGCGGTCGGCTCGTCGATCAGCATGATGGCGGAGGGGTCGACAAAGGAGCGGGCGATGTTGACGCGCTGCTGCTCGCCGCCGGAGAAGGTCGCCGGCGCGAGGTTCCAGAGCCGCTCCGGCAGGTTGAGTCGCGCGAGCATCGCCTTCGCCCGCTCGCTCGCCTGATCCGGCGCAACGCCGCGCGCCAGCAGCGGGTCGCGCACGATGTCGAGCGCGCTGACCCGCGGGATCACGCGCAGAAACTGCGAGACGAAGCCGAGCGTGCGGCGGCGGATGTCCAGCACCGTCCGGGGAACGGCTGTGACGATGTCGACGGGCCGGCCCGCATGGGTGATGTGGATATGGCCGGCGCTCGGCCGGTAATTGCCGTAGAGGATGCGCAGCAGGCTCGACTTGCCGGCGCCCGACGCGCCCGCGAGTACGAGGGCCTCGCCGGCCTCGACGCTGAAATTGACGTCGTCGAAGACGGGCAGCCGGACGCCGCCCTGATTGTGCAGGGTGAAGGCCTTGGTGACGTTCTCGACGCGAATCATCGTGGTCATGGGATCAGGCCTTGTCGGGTCGCGGTGACGCCGGCGTGACGGGCGTGCCTTGGGTGGCCGGGGCGTTCGGCGGCGGGGCGGCCTTGGCCGGCCGTCCGAGCAGGGTGCGTTCGACTTCCAGCCCGCTCGGTTGCCGGTCCGCCTCGCCGGAGACGGGGCTCGGGACGGCCTGAGGGCCGAAACCCGACCATTGGGGCTGGATGAAGCCGCTCATACGCTCAGCACCGCGGAGGTGAGGAGCTGCGTATAGGCGTGGTGAGGGTCGTCCAGCACCTGGTCGGTCAGGCCCTGCTCGACGACATGGCCGTCCTTCATCACCATCAGCCGGTCGGTGAGGAGGCGTGCCACGGCGAGGTCGTGCGTGACGATGATGGCGGCGAGGCCGAGATCGCGCACCAGCACGCGCAGCAGGTCGAGCAGGCGGGCCTGGACCGAGACGTCGAGGCCGCCGGTCGGCTCGTCCATGAAGACGAGGCGCGGTTCCGAGACGAGCACGCGGGCGATCTGCAGGCGCTGTTGCATGCCGCCGGAGAACTGGCGCGGCCGGTCGTCGATGCGGGCACCGGCGATCTCGACGCGCGAGAGCCAGTCGAGCGCGCGCTCGCGGATCTGGCCGTAATGGCGGTCGCCGCGGTCCATCAGCCGCTCGCCGACATTGCCGCCGGCCGAGACATCCATGCGCAGTCCGTCGCGTGGGTTCTGGTGGACGATGCCCCAGGCGGTGCGCATCAGCCGCCGGCGCTCTTGCTCGGGCACGGAGTAGATGTCGAGCGGTTCGGCTCCGCCCCGGAACAGCACCTCGCCCGCGTCGGGACGGTCGATGCCGGCGAGGCAGCGCAGCAGGGTCGACTTGCCGGAGCCGGATTCGCCGACGATGCCGAGCACCTCGCCCGGCCAGAGGTCGAAGGAGACCTCCGCACAGCCGATGCGCTCGCCATAGAAGCGCGAGACGCCGGCGACGGAGAGCAGCGGGGCAGGTTCGAGGATGGCCTCGGGCGGAGAGACGTGGAGGGTCATGAGGTGCTCTCCTCGCAGGCGACCAGCCCGCTCGCCGCCGCATCGCCCAGCATCGCGCCGCGATGGCCGGCGGCGCGGCGCGTCTCGCAATGGTGGCTGTCGGAACAGACGAACATCCGGCTGCCCTGATCGTCGATCACGACCTCGTCGAGATAGCTGTCCGTCGCTGCACAAAGCGCGCAGGGCTCGTTCCAGCTCTGGATGCGGAAGGGATGATCCTCGAAATCGAGGCTGCGCACGCTGGTATGGGGCGGGAGCGCATAGATGCGCTTCTCGCGGCCGGCGCCGAAGAGCTGGAGCGCCGGCGACATGTGCATCTTCGGATTGTCGAATTTCGGGATGGGCGAGGGCGCCATGATGTAGCGGCCGTTGATCATGACCGGGTAGTCATAGGTCGTCGTGACCTCGCCGAAGCGGGCGATGTTTTCGTAGAGCTTGACCTGCATCAGCCCGTATTCGGCCCAAGCGTGCATCTTGCGCGTCTCGGCCTCGCGCGGCTCGAGCTTGCGCAGGGGCTCGGGCTGCGGGACCTGGTAGACGATGATCTGGCCGGCGGTCAGCGGTGCCTCCGGGATGCGATGGCGGGTCTGGATGATCGTCGCCTGCTCGGTCGCTTCCGTGGTGCGGGCGTCGGCGGTCTTCTCGAAGAAGCGGCGGATCGAGACGGCGTTGGTGGTATCGTCGGCGCCCTGGTCGATGACCTTCAGCGTGTCCTGGGGCCCGATGATCGCCGCCGTGACCTGGATGCCGCCGGTGCCCCAGCCGCGGGCGAGCGGCATCTCGCGCGAGCCGAATGGCACCTGGTAGCCGGGCACGGCCACGGCCTTGAGCACAGCGCGGCGGATCATCCGCTTCGTCTGCTCGTCGAGATAGGCATAGTTGTAGGCGGGGCTCGCCTCGTCGCCCGGCAGGGTCTGGTGAATGGTCATTCCGCGGCCTCCGGCAGCGTCTCGGGTTCGGCTGCGAGGCGTGCCTCGCGCTCGCGGCGGATGCGGCGGATCAGTTCGAGCTCACCCTGGAAATCGACATAATGCGGCAGCTTCAGATGCTCGACGAAGCCGGCCGCCTCGACATTGTCAGAGTGGTAGAGGACGAACTCGTCCTGCTGGGCCGGGTACTCGGCCGCCTCGCCGAACTCCCGGGCCTTGAGGGCGCGATCGACGAGCGACATCGACATGGCCTTGCGCTCGCTATGGCCGAAGGCCAGGCCGTAGCCGCGGGTGAACTGCGGTGGAACGTCCTTTGAGCCGGCAAACTGGTTGACCATCTGGCATTCGGTCAGGGTGATCTCGCCGAGATCGACCGCAAAGCCGAGCTCTTCAGGAATGAACTCGACCGAGACCTCGCCGACGCGGATCTCGCCGACGAAGGGATGGTTGCCGCCGAAGCCGCGCTGGACCGAATAGCCGAGACCGAGCAGGAAACCCTCGTCGCCGCGTGCCATCGCCTGCAGGCGGACATCGCGGCTGGCCGGGAAGGAGACCGGCTCGCGGGTCAGATCGAAGGGGCGCGGGTCGCCCTCGGGCGCGATCTCAGGCTCCATCAGCCCCTCGGCGCCGAGGATGTCGGGCACGCGGGGCATGTGGGTGTCGAGGGGGGCGTGAAGGTCGTCATGCTCGGGCTTGACCCGAGCATCTCCGGTCGCGGTCGTGCTGGATGCGCCTTCTCGTCCCGAGATGGTCGGGTCAGGCCCGACCATGACGCTGCTGGTATCGTCCATCAGCGCGAAATCGAACAGCCGGTGTGTATAGTCGTAGGTCGGCCCCAGCACCTGCCCACCCGGCAGGTCCTTGTAGGTGGCCGAGACGCGCCGGCGGATCGCCATCTTGGCTGTGTCCACCGGTTCGGATGAGCCGAAGCGCGGCAGGGTGGTGCGATAGGCGCGCATCAGGAACGCGGCCTCGATGACGTCGCCCTGCGCCTGTTTCAGCGCCAGTGCCGCGAGGTCGGCATCATAGAGCGAGCCCTCGTTCATGACACGGGCGCAGGCCAGCGCCTGCTGCTCGCGGATCTGGGCGACGCTGATCTCCGGAACGGCCGCGTCGCCGCGACGCGCTTCCGCGACACGTTCATGGGTGGCGAGAATGGCGGCTTCGCCGCCCTTGACCGCGACATACATCAGCGAGCCTCCCCGATGTGCGTGGAGCGCGGCAGGCCGACGACGGCGTCGCCATGGGTCAGCAGGAGATCGACGCCGAGCGGGTAGGCAGCGTTGTTCGCGGCGACCTCGGCCCAGAAGCCGGGTCGCAGGCCGGCGGGAGCGACGCTGCACGAGCCGAGAATGCCCGGCCCGGCCAGCGTCACCGCCTCGCCGCCATCGAGCGCCTCGCATTGCACGATGATCGTCGTCGACCGATCCGGGAACTGGTCGGTGCCGGGATCGAAATCCGCGAGAAGCGGCGCGGTCTCCGTGCCGTCGATCACGGCGAAGGCCGCGCGGCGCGGTTCCTCGACGAGGGCCGCGCCGCAATGGAAGCGCAGCCAGGCCCCGGCCGGGCCGTCGCGCAGCGCAGCCGGCAGCCAGATCGGCGTCTCGTAATCCGCCAGCGTCAGCAGGGCGGTCGCGGTCGCCGCATGAAGGCCGGCGGGGGGCACGATTCCGGCGTCGATGGTTTGGCGCGTACCCGGTTCCGACAGGGCCGCCAGCAAGGCACGGAACGAGGCCTGCGACTGGAAGACGGGGTCGGAGAAGCCCGCGCCGATGAGTGTGTCGGTCGCCATCACGCGCCCCTGACGAGAGTGAAGAAATCGACCTTGGTCGCCGCGGATTTGCGGGAGGCGAGTTCGCGGGCGGCGCTCTGGCGGGCGGCGAGCTCGTCGACGGCGCGATGGAGGGGCGAACCCGCCGCTTCGCGCTGGAGCCGGGCGTCGAGGATGGCGGCGAGGCGAGCCTTGCGGGCGTCGCGACCCAGCGCATAGGAAAAGCCCATCGGCCCGTCCGAGAGCCTGACGACGCAGCGCGTCACGGTCGTCTCGCCGAGATTGAAGCGCCGACCGGCGCCGCCGGCGCGGCCCTCGACCATCACGGTGCCGGTCTCCGGCGCCTTGAGCACGTCGTGCTGGGGCAGGTCCGGTCCGGCCAGTTCCGCGATCTCCGCCCGGCTGGCGCGCGCGAGGATCGCCATCCAGCGCTGTCTTGGGGTGGTCTGTGCCGTCATCGCCGCCTGCCGTCTGGTCGTGCGTGAATGTCTAGACTATAATAGGTCGCCTGCGTGGAAAGGTCTATACATTTTGGATGACAGTTTGTTGACCGATCCGGATGTTTCCGGCGGGACGGCTTGGCGCCGCATCGCCGATGAGATCGCCGCCGCGATCGCGCGGGGGGAGCACGCCACCGGCGACACATTGCCGGCCGCCACGGCACTCGCGGAGCGCTATGGCGTGCACCGCCACACGGTGCGTCAGGCGTTCCGGCACCTGGCGGAACAGGGGCTGGTGACGGTGTCGCGCGGGCGCGGCACGCAGGTCAGCCCGCGCCGCGTCGCCTATCCGCTCGGCCGCCGCGTCAGCATGCGCGCCAATCTCGGCCGGCTTGGGCTCGTCGGCTCGAGCCGGATGCTGTCGGCCGCGCAGGTCGATGGCGAGGCGGAGATCTGCGCGACGCTCGGGCTCGAGAACGGTGCGCGACTATGGCGCGTCGAGGGGTTGAGCCTGGCCGACGGCACGCCGATGGGCACCGGCACGCACTGGCTGTCGGTCGCACGCTTTCCGGACTTCGATGCGGCGTTCCGGGACGGCGGAGCCTCGATGACGGCGGCGCTGAAGGCTTATGGCATTGCCGACTATGTCCGCCTGTCGACGCGGTTGACGGCCAAGCTCGCCAGCGGGCGCGAGGCAGAGCTTCTCGAGATCGAACCGGGGGCGCCGGTCATGGTCTCGGTCGCCGTCGATGCCCTGCCGGACCTGACGCCGATCCATCTCGTCAGCAGCGTCTTCGCGGGCGAGCGCATGGAGATGGTGGTCGAGCCCTTCGCGGAGTAACGCCCGGGTCCTCGCCCGAGCGTCACTTCGGTCTCAGATCGCGCGCTGGCCGATGATCGCGAAGCGCAGCCTAGCCGAAAGGAAATCGATCGCGGTGACGGCGGCGAGGATCAGCAGGATCAGGAAGGAAACCTGCTGCCATTCTAGCGTGCGGATCGTCTCGGCGAGATAGAGCCCGATGCCGCCGGCGCCGACGATGCCGATGATGGTCGAGGAGCGGGTGTTGGATTCGATGTAGTAGAGGACTTGGCTCGCGATCACCGGCAGGACCTGCGGGATCAGCCCGAAGCGGATCTCGTGCAGCTTGCCGCCGCCCAGCGAGGTGACGCCCTCGACCGGTTTGCGGTCGGCGGCTTCGATCGCCTCCGAATAGAGCTTGCCGAAGGCGCCGATGTCGCTGGTCATGATCGCCAGCATGCCGGCGAAGGGCCCCAGCCCCACCACGTTAATCCAGATCAGCGCCCAGATCAGGGCATCGACGCCGCGCACCGTGTCGAGCGAGCGGCGGGCGAAGAAGTGGACGATCCTGTTGGCGACGACGTTGCGGGCGGCGATGAAGCCGAGCGGGAAGGCCAGCACCGCCGCGAGAATCGTGCCGAGAAAAGCAATTGCGATCGTCTCGAACAGCGCCTTAACGAAGATGACAGCACGGGCGAGGGAGCCCGGATCGGGCGGCAGCATCAGCACCACGAAGGTTCCGAGATTGCCGAGGCCCGACAGGATTCGCCAGAGCGAGACCTCGAAGGTGCTGAGCCCGTAGAGGAAGAGCGCGACCATCGCCGCAATGACGGCGCTGGTCGTCAGCTTCGTGCGCAGCGAGCCGTCGATGGCGGCGCGATGGCGGGCGACGAGGGCGGCCTGATCGGCTTGGGAGAGGGCGAGGCTCATTTGCCGTGCTCCAGGCTGAGCAGCGCGTGACGCAGGCGCTCGGTGGCGAAGTCGATCAGCATCACGGTGACGATGATCAGCAGCAGGATGGCGCTGACGTCGGTGAAATAGAATTTGCGGATGGCCTCGATCAAATCCTGACCGATGCCGCCGGCGCCGACGAAGCCCATGATCGAGGCGCCACGGACATTGATCTCGAAGCGCAGCAGCGAGTAGCTGGCGAAATTGGACAGCACCTGGGGCACGACCGCGAAGCGGATCGTCTGCCACCAGCCCGCGCCCGTCGCGGTGAGCCCGTCGACCGGCTTCATGTCGATGTTCTCGACGACCTCGGAGAACAGCTTGCCCATCGCGCCCATGGTGTGGATCGCGATGGCGAGGACGCCGGGCAGCGGGCCGAGCCCGAAGGCGATAACGAAGATCAGCGCGAAGACGATCTCGGGGACGGTGCGGCAGAATTCGAGGAAGCGGCGGGCAGTAAAACGCAGCCAGCCCGAACGGCCGAGATTGGCGGCGGCGACGAAGCAGAGCAGGAAGCCACCGAGCGCGCCGAGGATCGTGCCGACATAGGCGATGAGCACGGTCTGCCAGAGCAGCTTCAGCCAGCCCTTCCAGCCCCAGAACCACTCGGCCAAATCGGCGCCCAGGCTGTTCCAGCGCAACACCGGCATCGTTTCGAGGATGTATTTCGGGAAGCGCCAGGCGTTGGCGGCGAATTTGCCGAGATCGACTTCCGACCCGACGGCGGAGATCCAGACGAGAACGGCGAGGACGGCCGCGCCGATCAGCGTCTGCCGGCGCTTCGAGGCCATGGTGCCGGCATAGGCCGCAGCATGGGCCGTGATCGCGGGATCGTTGCGGTCGATCGCGAGGGTCATGGATAGATGAATCCGTTGCCGGTCGGGCGCGGGGAACCCCTCTCCTGTAAGGAGAGGGGCAGGGGTGAGGTGTCGGTCGTTGGACCAGTCGAGCGCCGCCTTTGCAGCAGTGGGTTGCGGTGAGGTCACGGCCAAGGCGTCAAACGGCCGACCCCTCACCCTGCCCTCTCCCTACGGGAGAGGGTTCCCCGCGCTGCACTGGTCCAAAGGCGTGGACTAGCCTCTACGACGCCTTCTTGCGGCGCAGCGCGTCGACGAACTTGTTCAGCTCGATGATCGGGTCATAGGCCTTGTTGTCGACGGCCTGCAGCGGGCCCTGCTTGCCTTCGTAGATCTTGTCGAAAGCGGCCTTGTCCTTGGTGTTGAGGTTCAGCACCGCGTCCTTGATCTTGGCCTTGAGCTCGGTCGGCAGCTCGGTCAGATAGGCCATCGGCGAGTTCACGATCTGCTCGGACTTGTAGATGATCCGGAAATCCTCGGCCTTGACCATGTTCTTGCGGGCCATGCGCTGCAGGTTGGATTCCTGCTCGTCGTTCCACCAGTTGGCGGCGACGTCGACGGTGCCCTGACCGAGGGCGATGATCGCGTTCTCGTGGCTGCCGGTGTAGACGACCTTGCCGAAGTAGCTCTCGGGGTCGATCTTCATCCCGTCGAGCGCATAGCGTGGCACGTTGTTGCCGGAGGTCGAGTTCGGATCGACGAGGCCGAGGTTCTTGCCCTTCAGATCCTCGATCTTCTGATAGGGCGAGTCCTTCTTCACATAGAAGACCGAGTAGTAGCCCTTCGTGCCGTCGAGATTGGTCTCGATGGCGAAGGCTTCGATCTTGGCGCCGGTCATCAGCGCACGCGCGAACGAAGAGGGGCCGTACATGCCGATATGGATGTTGCCGGCGCGCTGACCTTCGATCAGGGCGGCGTAGTCGCTGGCGATGCGCAGCGTGACCTTGGTGCCAAGTTCCTTCGAGAGGTAGTTCACGAAGGGGGTGTAGTGCTCGACGACGCCCGAGGCGTTCTCGGCCGGGATGATGGCGAAGACGAGTTCGGGATACTTCGCCTTCCAGTCCTGGGCGAAGGCGGGGGCAGCCAGCGTGGCGGCGAGCGCCGCGGTGGCGAGCGTCAGGGTGTGACGACGGGTCAGCATGAAGTGCTCCTGTTGGTCTTCTGGGAGAGGGACCGCCCGGCGGGCCGGACGGAGGTCAGGCGACGTTCTGCTTGGCGCGCTGCGCTTCTTCGCTGGCGATGGCCTCGAGCTGGTCGAGCGCCTCGGCGCCGGCGTCCTTGGCTTCGATGCCGTAGAGCTTCGCCGCGATCTCGCTGGTGAGCTGGTGGGGCGGGCCGTCGAAGACGACCTTGCCGGCGGCCATGCCGATCAGCCGGTCGCAATATTTCGACGCGATATCGAGGTGATGCAGGTTCGAGACGACGGTGATGCCGTCCTCGCGGTTGATGCGGAACAGCGCGTCCATGACGACCTGCGTATTGCGCGGATCGAGCGAGGCGATCGGCTCGTCGGCGAGGATGATCTGCGGTTCCTGGACCAGGGCACGGGCGATGGCGACACGCTGCTGCTGGCCGCCGGAGAGGGTTTCGGCACGTTGGGCGAGGAGATGACCCATATCGAGCCGCTCGAGCGCCGCGATGGCGCGGATCTTGTCGTCGCGCGAAAAGCTCTTCACCAGCGTCAGCGCTGCGGCGCGATGGTCGAGCCGGCCAAGCAGGACATTGGTGAGGACGTCGAGGCGGCCGACCAGGTTGAACTGCTGGAAGATCATCGCCGTGTCGCGCCGCCAGCGGCGCAGCGCGGCGCCCTTCAGCGCTGTGACGTCACGGTCGCCGGAAAGGATGCGGCCTTCGCTCGGATCGGCGAGGCGATTCAGCATGCGCAGCAGCGTGGACTTGCCGGCGCCCGAGCGGCCGATGATGCCGACCATCTCGCCGCGCGGAATGGACAGGGTTACGCCGTCGACCGCGGCTTTGCCACCGAAGCGCTTGGTCAGACCCTCGATGCGCAGCATGATGCCGTTCCCGCGTTCCGTTGGCAGCATGGCTTCCGCCCGCGGCAGATCCTGCCGTAGGGGCCATGCTTTCCGACGGGCGACAGCTAGCCGGCACAGATGACAGACGGGTGACGGTCGGGCAGGCGGCCGGATGCCGCCTCAGGCGCCGCGCAGGAGCAGATCGACGCAGTCGCGGACATAGGCCGCGCGCTGGTCGGGAGGCGTCTGCGCGACGTTCATCAGCGCGCGATGCTGATGAAAGCCGCGCAGCATGCCGACGAACTGTTCCGCGAGCACCTTGGCCCGGGCATCGTCGAGCGGTTCCGCGAGGCCATCACCGACATGTGAACGTTGCCGCAGCAGCTGCGACAGCTCTTCGATGATCCGTAGCGCTCCCGCCTCGTAAGCCGCTTGGCCAAGCTCGGGAAAGCGGGCCGCCGCACTCATGACGAGACGATGGAGATCGAGGGAATGCGGGTCCAGCATCATCGCCAGTGCGTCTTCCCCGAGCCGTATCAGAGCGCTGCGCAGGTCGACGTCCTGGATGGGTCGGCGCAGCGGAATGGTCAGTTTTTCAGCGAGTTGCGTGCAGATCGCGCGGAAGAGGGCTTCTTTGTCGGCGAAGTGCGCGTAGATCGTCTGCTTCGAGACGCGGGCCCTCTGCGCGATCTGGTCGAGCGTCACCCGCTCGTAGCCTTCGGCGAGGAACATGGCGGAGGCTGCGCGGATGATGGCGCGATGCTTGTCCACCCGCAATCGTGACGGCAGGCGTCTTGCATCCGCCTCGTCGTCGGCAGACAGTTCCGGTGCGGCAGCATTCGTCATGGTTCTGCCCATCGTCGCCCTTATCAAACTGGACCGTCCAGTCTAAAATAAGCGCGTCATATCGGAGCGTCCAGTTCTATGAAGCGGTTCGTCTATCTGCTCCTGATCATCGGCCTCGCCGGCGGCGGCTACTACGGCTACCGCCATTACGAGAAGTCGAAGGCGCCGGCCCCGGTCGCCGCCGCTCCACAGGGGCGCGGTGCGGTTCCCGTCGAGGTGACCAAGATCGAGCGGGGAACAGTCAACGAGGAGGTCGAGGCGCTCGGCACGCTCGCCGCCGATGAATCCGTCGTGATCGCCCCGGAAATCGCGGGCCGCGTCACGGCTCTGGGCTTCAAGGAGGGCGAGCGGGTCGAGAAGGGGCAGGTGCTCGTCAAGCTCGACACCGCCATTCTCGATGCCGAGCTCAAGCAGCAGCAGGCGGATCTCGGCCTCGCGCGCGACACCTTCGAGCGGAACCGCTCGCTCAACCAGCGCGGCGTCGGCACGCAGGTCGCCTTCGACGAGGCGACGGCCAAGCTCGCCGCCGCCGAGGCGCGGGTGCAGCTCTCGCAGGCGAAGCTCGCTCAATCCACATTGATCGCGCCCTTCAACGGCGTCGTTGGCCTGCGCGCCGTCAGCGTCGGAGATTATGTGGCGGTCGGCAAGCAGCTGATCACTCTGACCAATATCGATCCGATCAAGGTCGACTTCCGTGTGCCCGAGATCTTCCTGTCGCAGGTCAAGGTCGGCCAGACGATCAGCCTGCGTGTCGATGCGGTGCCGAATTCCGAATTCCAGGGCAAGATCTTCGCGGTCGATCCCGTCGTCGATATCAATGGGCGCGCCATCCGCCTCCGCGCCACCGTTCCCAACGGCGATCTCACGCTCAAGCCGGGCCTCTTCGCCCGTGTCACCATCGTGGTCGACCGTCGCGAGAACGCGATGCTGATCCCCGAATCCGCGGTGGTGCCGGATGGGCTCGGCAAGGTCGTGTTCATCGTCGAGAACGGCAAGGCGAAACGCGTCGCGGTCGAGCTCGGCAAGAGGTTGCCGGGCAAGGTCGAGATCGTGAAGGGGCTGACCCCGCAGATGACGGTCGTCAGCTCCGGCCAGATGCGGTTGCGCGACGGCTCGACAGTCTCCGTGAAGAACAGCCAGCCGCCGGTTCAGACGAGCGCGCTGCCCGCCACGCTGAGCCCCTGAGCCCGAGTCCCGCGCGCCATGAGCCTGTTCGCCCTCTTCGTTCGCCGGCCGGTCTTCTCGACCGTGCTGAGCCTGCTCGTGCTCCTGATCGGCGCGGTGTCCTATACGCGCCTCACGGTCCGCGAATATCCGAACATCGATGAGCCGGTCGTCTCGGTCCGTACCGTCTATACCGGCGCCAGTGCCGAAATCATCGAGACGCAGGTCACGCAGATCCTGGAGAACTCGATCGCGGGCATCGAGGGCATCGAGATCATCTCCTCGACCAGCCGCCAGGAGCAGAGCAACATCTCGGTCCGCTTCCGGCCGGACGTCGATCCCGACGTCGCGGCTTCCGACGTGCGCGACCGTGTCAGCCGCGTGCGCGGGCGCATGCCGTCCGAGATCGACGAACCGATCATCGCCAAGGTCGAGGCGGATGCTCAGCCGATCCTGTTCCTGTCGCTGATCAGCTCGCGCCACAACCCGCTGGAACTGACCGACTTCGCCGACCGCTTCATCACCGACCGGGTGCAGAACATCACTGGCGTGGCCGAGGTGCAGATCCGCGGCGAGCGGCGCTACGCCATGCGCATCTGGCTCGATCGGGCGCGCATGTCGGCCTACAACATCACGGTCCAGGAGATCGAGGCGGCGGTCCGCGCGCAGAATGTCGAGATTCCCTCGGGCCGCATCGAGAGCAACAACCGCGAATTCACGGTGCTCTCGCAGACCGGGCTGACGACGCCCGAGCAGTTCCAGCAGATCGTCGTCAAGGACGCCAACAACTTCCCGATCAAGCTGCGCGACGTCGCGCGCGTCGAACTCGGCGCGCTGGCGGAGCGCAACGCCGCTTGGTTTTCCGGCAATCCCTCCGTGACGATCGGCATCGTCAAGCAGGCGACGGCCAATCCGCTCGACGTCTCCAAGGGCATCCGTGCCGCGCTGCCGGAGATCATCGACGATCTGCCGGACGGCATGACGATCGCGACCTCCTATGACACCTCGGTCTTCATCGACCGCTCGATCCAGGCCGTCTACACGACGATCCTCGAGGCGGTCGTCCTCGTCGTGCTGATCATCTTCATCTTCCTGCGCTCGCTGCGCGCGACACTGATCCCGCTCGTCACCATCCCGGTGTCGCTCGTCGGCTCGTTTGCGCTGATGTATGCCTTCGGCTTCACGGTCAACACGCTGACGCTGCTGTCGATGGTGCTGGCGATCGGCCTCGTCGTGGACGACGCCATCGTGGTTCTGGAGAACGTCCATCGCCATATCGAGGACGGGATGGAGCCGAACGCTGCGGCGATCCGCGGCATCAACGAGATCGCCTTCGCCGTCGTGGCGATGACGCTGACCCTGGTCGCGGTCTATGCGCCGATGGCCTTCTCGACCGGGCGGACGGGCAAGCTCTTCATCGAGTTCGCGCTGACGCTGGCGGGAGCCGTGCTGGTCTCGGGTTTCGTCGCGCTGACCTTGACGCCGATGATGTGCGCCAAGCTACTCCGGCACAATGAAAGCCATGGCTGGCTCTACAATCTGCTCGAGCGCGGCTTCAATGCCCTGTCGCGCGGCTATAAGGCCTCGCTGCGCGGGGCTTTGGCGATCCGCCCGGTGATCGTGCTGCTGGCGCTCGGTGTGGCGGGCGGCAGCTATTTCTTCTTCACCAATCTGCGCTCGGAACTGGCGCCGGTCGAGGATCGCGGCAGCTTCACCGTTATCGGCGTGGCGCCGGAAGGCTCGACGATGAACTTCACTGCGGAATATGCCCGCCGCGCGGAAGAGTTCTTCAAGCGCTTCCCGGACGTCCAGACCAATCTCGTCATTGTGGGCTTCCCGGATGTGACGCGCGCGTTGGCCTTCGCCCGTCTCAAGCCCTGGGAGGAGCGTGGCACGAAGCAGCAGGACATGGTGGCGGAGATCAACCGCAGCCTGTCGCAGGTGCCCGGCATTCGGCTCTTCGCCACCAATCCGCCTTCGCTCGGCCAGGGCGGTGCCAACAGCAGGCCGGTGGAGTTCGTCCTGCGCTCGTCCGAGCCCTATGAGCAGATCAAGCAGTATGTCGACGCGCTCCTGGCCGAAGTCGCCGGCTCGCCCGCACTGACCAATCTCGAATCCAACCTCATCCTCGACAAGCCGCAGATCAAGGTTTCGATCGACCGCCAGCGCGCGGCGGATGTCGGCGTCGGCGTTGATGTCATCGGCCGCACGATGGAAACCCTGCTCGGCGGGCGGCAGGTGACCCGCTTCAACATGAATGGCGAGCAGTACGACGTCGTCATCCAGGTCGGCGGCGAGGACCGCAACACGCCGCAGGCGCTGCAGTCGATCTATCTGATGGGCCGGGGCGGCGCGGTGGTGCAGCTCTCGAGCCTGGTCAAGGTCGAGGAGACGGTCGCGCCGAAGGAGCTGATCCGCTTCAACCAGCTTCGTGCGGCGACGATCACCGCCGTGCCCGCCCCCGGCTATTCGCTCGGCGACGCTTTGGCCGTGCTGGAACAGGCCTCGGCCCGTGTCCTGCCGAAAACAGTGCAGATCGACTATTCCGGCCAGAGCCGCGAGTACAAGCAGTCTGGCGCCTCGATCGCGATCGTCTTCCTGCTGGCGCTGGGCTTCATCTATCTCGTGCTGGCCGCCCAGTTCGAGAGCTTCATCGATCCCGTCGTGATCATGGTCTCGGTGCCGCTCTCGCTCACGGGCGCGCTCGCGGCACTCTACTTCGCCGGCGGCACGATGAACGTTTACAGCCAGATCGGCCTGATCACCCTCGTCGGCCTCATCACCAAGCACGGCATCCTGATCCTGGAGTTCACCAACCAGCTCCGCGAGGAGGGCAAGGAGATGATCGACGCCCTGGTCGAGGCGGCGGAACTGCGCCTGCGACCGATCCTCATGACCACGGGCGCGATGGTGCTGGGCGCCGTGCCGCTGGCATTGGCCCATGGCGCGGGCGCCGAAAGCCGCTCGCAGATCGGCTGGGTCATCGTCGGCGGCATGACCTTCGGCACGCTGCTGACGCTCTATGTGGTGCCGGTCGCCTATTCCTATCTCGCGAGCAAGAAGCGCTCCGTGCATGGGCATGTGGTGAAGGAGACGCCGGCGGCGCATCCCCAGCCCGCCGAGTAGCCCGCTACTGCAGGCGCACCGAGACGCTTTCGCTGGCGCCGGTGCCGTCGATGACGGAGATTCGCAGGAAGCCCTTGCCCGGCGGCTGCCATGTCGCTTCGCGCCGCCGTGTCGGTGGGAGGACCGGCGCGCCATCCACCAGCCAAGTATAGGGCGGCGCGCCGCCGGCGACCTTGAGATTGAGCTCGGGCCGTCCGTCGGCGGCCGAGGCGGCGAGGTCGATCCGGGCTCCTTCGGGCGGGAAGGCGAGCCTCAGCGACGGCGTCGTCATCGCGACCACCGTCTTCGGCACGTCCTGGCGCAGATGGCGCAGCGGGGGCGGCAGCTGGGCGCTCGTCGCCACGATGCTGTCGCGCGGCTGCGGGAAGGGGCGCGGGTCGAGGCCTATCCGCGCGAAGGCGTCGAACAGGATCGGGGCCGCGACGACCCGCCCGACGAGGCCCGGCACGGCGCCGTTGTCAGCGCGGCCGACCCAGACGCCGATCGTGTGCCTGCGGTCGAAGCCGACCGCCCAGGCATCGCGATAGCCATAGGAGGTGCCGGTCTTGAAGGCGATGCGGCCGGGCATGGCATTGAGCGGCGGCGGCGCGCCGAGTAGCGTGTCGGCGACATACCAGGCGGCGACCGGCTCGACGAGGCGGGGCGAAGGCGCGTCTTCCCCTCCCGCCCGCACCCGCAGCGGCGCGACATCCCCACCACGCGCCAGCCCGACATAGAGGCGTGTCAGGTCCTGCAGGGTGATGCCGAGCCCACCGAGTCCGACGGCGAGGCCGGGAGCGCCGCCTTCCTTCGGCATGGCGACCGCGACCCCGGCATCGCGCAGTCGCGACAGGAATCGCTGAGGCCCGAGCGCCGAGAGCAGTTCGACCGCCGGCACGTTGAGCGAGAGCTGCAGCGCCTTGCGGGCCGAGACCATGCCCTGGAAGGTCATGTCGAAGTTCTCGGGCACGTAGAGTCCGTAGCGCGCCGGCCGGTCCTCCAGCATCGTCTCGGGATGGGCGATGCCGTTGTCGAAGGCGAGCGCGTAGATGAAGGGCTTGAGCGCCGAGCCCGGCGAGCGCAGCGCCCGCGTCAGGTCGAGCGAGCCGGCCCGCTCGGCGGCGAAGTAGTCGACGCCGCCGACCGAGGCGCGGATCTCGCCGGTCTCGTTGTCGACCGCGAGGATGGCGATCGAGACCTGCGGGCTGAGGCCCAGGCTGCGGTCGCGGGCCAGCGCTTCCAGCGCCGACTGAAGCCGCGCATCGAGGCTGAGGCGATGGCTGCGGGCGGCCGGCGCTTCCGCCACGACCTGCTCGGCGACATGGGGGGCGAGGTTGGGGAAAGGCTTGCGCGCCGTCGGGACCGGCTCGTCTCGCGCGGCGGCGATTTCGGCTGCGGTGGCGAGGCCAGCCTCCGCGACGCGGGCCAGTACCCGGTCGCGGGCCTTGCGGGCGGCCTCGGCGAAGCGGTCGGGCCGGCGCGTCTCGGGCGATTGCGGCAGGGCGACGAGCAGCGCGGCCTCGGCGGTCGAGAGGCGCTTCGGCTCCTTGCCGAACCAGGCGAGGCTGGCTGCGCGCACGCCCTCGAGATTACCGCCGAAGGGGGCGAGCGTCAGGTAGAGGTCGAGGATTTCGGTCTTGGTGAAGCGCCGCTCGAGTTCGACGGCGCGCACCGCCTGGCGGAGCTTGGCGGCGAGGCTGCGCTCCTCGCGGGGCTCCAGCAGACGCGCGACCTGCATGGTCAGCGTCGATCCGCCGGAGACGATGCGGCCGTTCCACAGCATCTGTCCGGCCGCGCGCACGAGGCCCAGCGGGTCGATGCCGGCATGGCTGTCGAACCTCCTGTCCTCATAGGCCTTGAGCATGGCGAGATAGCGCGGATCGACATCACCCGTGCCGACCGGAAGCTTCCAGCGGCCATCCGGCGTCAGGAAGGGGCGGAGAAGCCGGCCCTCGCGGTCCAGAACCACGGTCGAGCGCTCTGTCGCGGCCGTAAGGTCGAGCGGCGGGAGGGAGCGGGCGTAGTGGAGGAGGGAGGCGGTCGCGGCGGTGAGGAGCAGGGCGAGCGATCCGGCTGCGATCTTCAGCGTGCGGAAGCGAGCGGGCGCTGACCCCTCCCCCTTGTGGGGAGGGGCAGGGGTGGGGGGCGCAAAGGCAGGTTCGTCCGCTTCTTCGCTCGCGGGGTGCCGATCCAGCGCATCATTCGCAAGTTGCTCGCCTGGCGGGACGCCCCCCACCCCCAGCCCCTCCCCACGAGGGGGAGGGGAGGCGCCTGCGCCGGACTCGGGCGAGCTCACGCCTTCACCGCGCCGAGGCGATGTCCACCGTGCCGAAGCCGGTCCGCCCGAAGCGGTCGGGGCGGTACATGTCCTCGATCACAGCGGCGGGCGCGACATAGCGGCCGGGCGAGACCGCGCGGGCGATATAGGCGACGGTATAAACGAGCTTCTGGTCCTTGCTGCCGGAGCGCTCGAAGGCGGCGACATAGCGGTCGTCGCGCGCCTCCGTATGGACGGGGATGACCTCCTGCTTCAGCCAGTCGAGACCGGCGACCGAGGCGCCTTCGGTGAGGTTCGCGTTCTCGATCTCGAGCCCGGCGGGGACGGGGTCGACGAGGAGCAGGCGGCCATAGCGGCTGGCCGGCTCCGTCACCGTCAGCGCGACGACATAGCGTTCGTTCTGGCGCAGCCGGGCCGGGTCGGCCTTCTCGCCCTTCATCGTGTAGATCACGCGTTCCAGTCCGAAGCCCTGGTTGAGGGCGGGCTCGGCGCCGGTCGGGATCCCGGCCACGGTGATGACAGCCTGCGCCGTGGCGGCGGCGGGGTTGGCGACCGTCAACGGCTTCTGCTCCAGCGCCGCGGCGGGAATCGTGCGGTAGAGCGGCCCCTTCCGCTCCGTGCCGTCGACCGTTAGCGTCATGCCCTCGGCGTCCTTCGCCATCGCCTGGGCAGCGAGCACCATCCAGGTCTGTTCCTGGGTGGAGGTGTAGCGGGCGCTGTTGCGGGCGCTGTCGAGGATGGCGGCGGCGCGGCCGATCTCGGCCCGGTCGCCGGCCGATTCCGCGATCAGCGCGAGAACCGCCGCGCCATCGCGCAGGCGCGAGCCGTAATCGGGGCGCGACAGGCCGTCGTCGCTGCGCTCCTGCAGCCCGGCGAGCGCGCTGACGAAGGCGGCGCGGCCGCGGCCGCGATCGCCGAGCGCCGAGAGCGCCGCACCGATCTGGGCACGGGCCATGGGTGTGGCGAAATCGGCGAGCTTGTTGTCGGCGAGGTAGCGCAGATCGCCCATCACCGGCCGGCCGTTGCGGGCGAGCACATAGAGGGCATAGGCGATGCCGGCCGCTTCCTCCTTGACGATCTCGCCGGTGTTGACGACCTGGTTGCGCAGCCGGTCGAGCGCGAGGTTGAAGGCGGTCTGCGGCACCGGGAACTGGCGCTCGCGAGCCCGCGTCAGGAAATCCGCCGTGAAGGCGTCGAGCCAGAGATCCTCGCCGCCGACGCCCCAGAGCCCGAAGGAGCCGTTGGCCCCCTGGCGGGCGAGCACCCGCTCGATCGCGTTCTGCACCCGCTCATCGGCATTGGCGTCGAGTGCGAGATGCTCGAGCGAGGCGAGCCGGTTGACATGGAGCAGCGGCATGGCGCGGCTCACCGTCTGTTCGGTGCAGCCATAGGGGTAGCGGTCGAGCGCCTTGAGCAGGCCGGGCACGTCGAGCGCGGCGAGCGGCGAGACGGAAACCGAGACCTGGCCGGAGCCGGGCACGAGATCGGCCAGGAGATCGGCCGAGACCGTGATCGCGCCGCCATTGCCGGGGATCGGGCGCACGATCCGGCGCGCGATCGTGGCCGCGGAGGGCTGCACCCGGACGGCGAGGTTCTGCACGGTGCCGACGCCGCCGGGTCCGCTGATGCGGACATCGAATTCGGCGCGGCCGAGCCCCGCGGCGGTGACGGGGATCGTCATCTGCGCCTTGGCGCCCGCGGCGAGCTGGATCGTCCGGCGGGTGGCGTCGGCCGGCACCAGCACCGGGCCGCGGATGTCGAGATCGACGACATAGGGGCCGGCCGGGCCCTCGACATTGTCGATCTGGAGGTGGAAGCGTGACTGGTCGCCGATGGCGAGGAAGCGCGGCAGGGTCGCCTGCGCCACCACCTGATCGCGCACGATGACGTCCGTACTCGCCTGTCCGGTTCGGCCGGCCGACCAGGCGACCGCCATGACGCGCAGCGAGCCGTTGAAGGCCGGCAGCTCGAAATCGATCTTTGCCACGCCGTCGGGACCGACCTTGACCACGCCGGAATAGCGGGCGACCGGCTCCTGCGTCGGCTTCTCGCCTTCGAGGGCGGGCGCGGCGTCGCCGCCGCTGCGGATCGCGCCGCGCGTGCCCTGCATGCCGTCGATCAGATAGCCGTAGAGGTCGCGCAACTCGTGGCCGATCTGGCGTTGGCCGAAGAAGAACTTGCTCGGGTCGGGGCTTTCGAAACGGGTCAGGTTGAGGATGCCGACATCGACCGCGGCGACGGTGACGAAAGCCTCCTCGCCGGCCCGCGCGCCGGTGACCTTCACCGGCAGCGACAGGGTCGTGAGCGGGCGCACGAGGGTGGGTGCACCGAGATCGAGCGTCAGCGTGCGACTCTCCTTGCCGATCGAGAACCAGGACAGGCCGATCGCCCGGCCGGGCAGGCGCTTGGCGGCGGCATCCATCGGCCGGTGGGCCAGCGCGACGAGATAGGCCCCGGCGCCCCATTCGGCCTTGACCGGGACGGTCGCGGTGGTGCCGCCCGCTGCGATATCGATGGTGCGGAGATCGACGACGCGGTCGGTGATGACCGCGAGCGTGGCCTTGCCGGCAAAGCGCGGGCTGAGGCGGAGAGTCAGGTTTTCGCCGTCGGCATAGGCCGCTTTGTCGATGGCGACATCCAGCACGTCGGGCGTATCGGCGGTCTTGTCGGCCTCGTAGCCGACGCTGAAGGAGACCGAGGTTTCGGTTGAGTCCGGCCCGTCGGCTGCGACGTCGAGCCGGTAGTTGCCCCATTCGACCGGTGCGGCGATGCGGGCCGGCGCGGCCTCCGTGACCGCGACCTCGCCATCGGCGACGCGGCGGGTCGACTTCACGCCCTCATAGTTCCAGCGGCCGTCCTGGAAGAACCACTGATAGTTGCGGGTGACCTTGGACAGGGTCCATTTCACGCCCGCCTTGGCGAGGCGACGGCCGTCGCCATTGGCCATGATGACGTCGAAACTCGCGGTCTGGCCGTTGCCGAGTTCGCCCTCCTTGAAGCCCTTTCGCACGCCGATGGCGGCGCCCTTGGGCACGATCGGCAGCGTCACCGAGCGGGCGATGGCGCGTCCGCCGGGCTCGCCGACGCGGATGGTGAACTCGGCCTCGAGCGGGCGGTTGGTCTCGGGCTGGGTGACGGGGTTGGTCACGGTGACCTTGCCGCTCGCGTCTGTCGTCGTGCTCTCCTCGAACTCGGACTGGACCGGCTCGAAAGCCTCGTCGGTGAGGCCGACCTGATAGCCGGCGAAACCGGGGATGGCCGATTGGCCGGCGGCCCGGATCGTCATCGAGCCGGTGACGTCGAGGCCTGAGCCCGGCGCGCCATAGAGATAGCGCGCGCTGACATCGATCTCGGCCGGCTGGCCGGCCTGCAGGACCGGCGCCTTCGGTGACAGGGTCAGTTCGAGCCGCTCGGGAACGTAATCCTCGACGAGGAAGGAAACCTCGCCGATCGCGGGGCCCTTGGGATCGGCATAGGCCTGGACGCGCCAGGTGCCGGTCGCGGCGCCTGACAAAAGCGGGATCGAATGGGCGCGCCCGCCGGCGCCTTGGTCCTCGACCTGGCGGCGGCGATATTCGACGCCGTCAGGCCGCTTGACGATGAGCGTCAGCGGCAGGCCGGTGACGGCTGCGCCGCGGGCATCACGCAGCAGCGTCGTGAGATAGACCGTCTCACCGGAGCGATAGACGCCGCGCTCGGTATAGAGATAGGCATCGAGGCCGGCCGGGGCGACGCGGCCCTTCACGCCGCGATCAGAGAGATCGAAGGCCGTCTGCTTCAGGTCGAGGAAGCCGTAATCCTCGGCGAGCGAGGCGGTGACGAGGCCCGGCGCCAGGCCGCCCTGGCCCTTGGCGAGGCCTGCATCGAAGCGGGCATAGCCATTGGCGTCGGAGCGGAGCGTCGCCAGCACCTCGTTGTTCCTCGCCAGCAGGCGCAATTCGGCATTGGCGACGGGGGCCGCGTCGGAGAGCGAACGCACCAGCACATGCACGCCGTCGGGGCCCGAGAAGGAGGTCAGGCCGAGATCGGAAACGACAAACCACTGCGTTGCGCGCGTCGTGCCATCGTCATAGTCGCCGTCGCCGTCGGAGGGCGTAGGCGCCCGGCCACCGCTGGGTTTGGCGAACATCACATAGACGCCGGGTTTCAGCGCGCCGACGGCCTCCACCACCGGGAAGGCGGTGACGACGTCCTTGTTCAGCTCGGATTTGACCTCCATCGAGCCGGTCCAGACGCGCTGGCCCTTGTCGTTCTCGATCTGCTTCGACTGATAGGCGCCGAGCTGGCCGAGGAAATCCTCGGAATGGACCGAATTGATCAGGTTGCGGTCGCCGATCCGCATGACCTCGAGGTCGAGCCTGTCGCTGTTGACCGATACGACCGGGATGCCCTGCTGGCCCGTGCGCGGCAGGACGTAGTTTTTGCCGGTGAAGCGCACCGAAGGCGTGCGATCGCGGACATAGACCTCGTAATCGGCGGATTTCAGCAGCTTCTCGTCGGGGATTGCGGAAGGCACGCCCTGGCGGATGACGAAGGCGTAACGCTCGCCATGGCGCAGGCCATCGACGCAGATCTGGCGCTCCTCGCCCGTGACCGCGAAGTCGCCCTTGCCGCCGGAGATCGCAACGTAAGGCGCGAAATCGACACGGCCGCGGGCGAGCGGTTCGGAGAACTCGAAGCAGGCGCGCGGGCTCGCCGCATCGGCATCGACCTTGTTGCCGGTCAGGCGGAAGCCGCGCTGCTCGCGCAGGCCCTCATAGGCGGTGCGCAGCGAGGCGTTGTCGACGAGATCCAGGCTGAGGCGATAGGTCGTCAGCGCCGGGCGCCAGAGTTCGTTGCGCTCAAAGATGCGGGCGAGGAGGCCCAGCGAGGCGGCCTCGTCATTGCGGCTCGTGGCGCGCTGATAGGCGAGATAGGCGGCGCTGATGGCGCGCTCGCGCAGTTCCCAGCGCTCGCGATAGTCGCGCGGCTCGATGGCGTTGGCGGCGCGCGCCATCAGGCGCCAGCCAGCGGCATTGGCGGGCTCGGCGACGACGGCGGCATTGGCCTGGGGCAAGGCGGCGCGGGCGTCCCCGCGCGAGAGCGCAGCCTCGCCCGCGCGCACGAGATCGGCTGCCGAGCGGGCGCCGGCCGAGACCTCGCGCTTGAGGCGTTCCTCCAGCCGCTGCCCGTCGGCGGCGAGATCGTTGCGGACATAGGCCTTCTGCGCGAAGGCCGGGTGGGCGGCGAGGCTCAGGCCCAGAACCAGCGCGAGGCGGGGCAACAGGCGCATGAGCATTTCCTCCAGAGGACGTCCCGCATTCCGCCTGTTCAAGACAAAGACCGGATGACGGGTATGGTCGCGGCGGCAGGCTATCACCGGCGTCGATTGGCGCAATCCGAAAGCGCGCGGCGGGTGGGCGGAGGGCGTTGGCTCCCCGCGATCGGCTGCCGGAAACGCTTGCAGGGGCTGTCGATCTGACGCTCAATGCCGGCCGTCGGGGTGGGAGGCGATCATGAGAGCCCGTTCGTTGCATCTGATCGTGTCTGCGGCGCTGATGCTGCCTGGCTGCGCGGCGCTGTCCGCCGGGGCGCTCGCACAGGCCCCCGCCGCCGCGGCCAATCCCCAAATCGCTGCGGCGCAGGTGAGCTTTGAGAGCCTGCCCGAGGCCGAACGCCGCGCGATCCAGGCCGATCTGATCTGGAGCGGGCATTTCAACGGCGCCGTCAGCGGCAGCTACGGGCCGCTGACCTTCCGCGCGATCAACGCCTTCAAGGCGGGGAAGGGCGCGCCCGACGGGTTGCTGACGCCGGCCGAGCGGCGCAGCCTTGCCCAGGCCGCGCAGGCGGCGCGCGAGGCAGCGGGCTTCCGCGTCATCGCCGACGAGCGCACCGGTCTGCGGATCGGCATCCCGGCCGCGGTCCTGCCGAAACGGGACGTCGCGCCGTCCGGAAGCCGCTGGCAGAGCGCCGACGGCAAAATCACGCTCGATACCTCGGCGACGCCGCTGGGCGAGACTCTCGAGGCCGTCTACGAGAAGGCCACCGCGCCGACGCCGAACAATCCGGGCCGTAAGATCACCTACAAACTGCTGCGGCCGGATTTCTTCGTCGTCACCGGCGAGACGCCGACCGGCAAGTTCTACCGCAGGCTCGCCTCGGGACCGTCCGGGTTGCGTGGCTTCTCGATCGGCTACGACAAGGCTCTGGCCCCTTCGGTCGACAAGCTCGTCATCGCGATCGCGGCCAGCTTCGAGCCGTTCCCCACCGGCCCGCTGCCCCAGGCTCCGGCCGTCGCCTCGGCCAGCGGGCCGACCGCCGGATCCGCTATCTCGGCCACCGCGGCCTCGGCAGCGGCCGCGCGGCCGACGGAGCGACACGCGACCGGCGTAGCCCTTGGCGAGCGCCTCGTCGCGACGGCGGCGGCGGGTATCGAGGGCTGCCGGACGCTGCGCGTCGGAGGGCGCCTCGCGCGGCTGCGAGGGGTGCCCGAAGCGGGCCTTGCGCTGCTCGATATCGAGGGCGGGGCAGCCCTGGCCGCGCCGGCCACCCGCTCCGAGCCGCCTGCGGAGGGGGAGGATCTCGTGCTGCTGGCCTTCGGCGAGGAGGGAGGCCGTCGCGTGCCTGTTGCCTTGCCAGGCCGGATCGTCGCGGGCGCGGCCGGTCCGGCCGTCCTGGCGCCACTCCAGCCTGGACAGGCGGGGGCGGCTGCCTTCGACCGGCAGGGCCGCCTCGCGGGCCTCGTCACGGGCAATCCGTCCGACCGCGTGCTGTTCGCAGGGGTCGCGCCGCAGCGCAGCCATGCGCTGGCGGCTGCGGCCGCGGTCCAGGCGGCGGCGAGCCGGGCTGGCGCGCCGCTGGTCTTGGCTCCTGCAGGAAGCGCCGACCGGAGCACCGGCGCCATCGTGGATGCGCGTGCGTCTGCGATCCTGCCGATCCTCTGCGGGTTGTAGAATTCCCTCGGAAGACGGTTGTCTCCGCGGCCGCAATCGGTTCAGATGCAACCGTCTACGCAAGAGCGCCCCGTCACGGGCGAGGAGCGCTCGGTCACTAAATCGATTTAGGGAGAGGAACCGAATGACCGACAACATCAGCAGGCGAAGCGTTCTGGCCGGGGCGGCCGCCGTCGGCGCATCGGGGCTCATCGCAGCCCCCGCCATCGCTCAGGCCAAATGGCCGAGCCGTCCGATCACCCTCGTCTGCCCCTGGGGAGCTGGCGGCGGGACCGATGCGACGGCTCGCATCGTTGCCGCCATCCTCGAGAAGAACCTCGGGCAGCCGGTCAACGTCGTGAACCGCACCGGCGGTTCCGGTGTCGTCGGCCACTCCGCCATCGCGACGGCGGCGCCGGACGGCTACACGATCGGCATGATCACGGTGGAAATCACCATGATGCACCATCAGGGCCTGACGGACCTCAACCCGACCAGCTTCACGCCGCTGGCGCTGATGAACGAGGATCCGCCGGGCGTCCAGGTCAAGGCGGATTCGCCGTACAAGGACATCAAGGCGCTCGCGGACGCGATCAAGGCCGCGCCCGAAGGCAAGTTCAAGGCCTCCGGCACCGGCCAGGGCGGCATCTGGCATCTCGCCCTGATCGGCTGGCTGCAGGCGATGGGGCTGAAGCCGAACCATGTCGCATGGGCGCCGTCGAACGGGGCGGCCCCGGCGATGCAGGATCTCGCCGCCGGCGGCATCGACATCGTCACCTGCTCGGTGCCCGAGGCTCGCGCCATGATCGACGCCGGCAAGGCCAAGTCGCTCGCCATCATGGCGAAGGCCCGCAACCCGCAGTTCAAGGACGTGCCGACGCTGAACGAGACGCTCGGCATCAACTACTCCGTCGGCGCCTGGCGCGGCATTGCCGGGCCGAAGGGTCTGCCGGAAGCCGTGCAGGCGACGCTGATGACGGAGCTCAAGAAGGCCTTCGACTCGAAGGAGTTTCAGGACTTCATGAACGCGCGCGGCTTCGGCATGACCTATCAGGACCAAAAGGGCTTCGCCGCCTTCATGGCCGAGGGCGACAAGGCGATGGGTTCCGCCATGAACGCGGCCGGTCTCGCCAAGAAGCCGGCGTAACGGTTCTGACGACCGCGACCGCGCGACATCTGCGGTCGCGGTCACGCCATCGTCCCGGTGCCGCGCGCACCGGGATGCGTCCTGTCTCAGAAAGTCTGTCCGATGCGCTTCAACGATGCCGTCGTCGGCACCGCGTTCCTGCTTATCGCCGGCGCGATGATCGCGATGACCTTCACGTTCCCCCCTTTCCCGGGCCAGAAATACGGCCCGAGCCTGTTCCCCCGGATCATCGGGGGCGGGATCATCCTCTTTTCCTTGCTGCTGATGCTGCGTGAATGGCGGGCCGGAGGACGCCCGCTGCTGGTGCTCGATGGTTGGGCCCGCAGTCCGCGGCGGCTGGCCTCCTTCGCACTGATGCTGGCGGCGATGCTGTTCTACCTCGTCGCGTCCGAGCCGCTCGGCTTCATCCCGACCGCCTTCCTGATCCAACTCGTTCTGTTCCTGTGGTTCGGCGTGCGGCCGGTCATCGCACTGATCGTGGCGGTCGTGATGACGATCGCGGTGCAATACTTCTTCGGCAACCTCATGCGAGTTCCGCTGCCGCGCGGCATCCTCGACAGCGTGCTCTGAGGAGACCGGCATGACAGCGATTTCAACCGCCTTCGGGCTGGTTTTCGACCCGACCGTTCTCGCGGTCATCATGGGTTCGGCCATGTTCGGCATGTTCGTCGGCGCCATGCCCGGCCTGACGGCAACGATGGCGACGGCGCTGCTGGTGCCGGTGACCTTCTTCATGGCGCCGGTTCCGGCGCTGGGGGCGATCGTCACCGCCACCGCGATGGCGATCTTCGCGGGCGACATTCCCGCCGCGATGCTGCGGATGCCGGGCACGCCGGCCTCGGCCGCCTATGCCGACGAGAGCTACGAGATGACCAAGAAGGGTCAGCTCGATCTCTGCATGGGCGTCAACCTGGTGTTCTCGGTGCTGGGTGGCATCTTCGGCGTCGTCATCCTGATCGTGCTGGCGCCGGTGCTGGCCGAGGTCGCGATCAATTTCTCGTCCTTCGAGTATTTCTGGCTGGCCTGCCTCGGCCTGACCTGCGCCGTCTTCATCGGCACGGGGGACCCGCTGAAGGGCCTGCTGTCGCTCTTCATCGGGCTGGCGATCGGCTGCATCGGCATCGATCCCGCGGCAGGACAGCCGCGCTTCACCTTCGGCAATGTCGATCTCCTCTCCGGCATCAACTTCATCCCGACGCTGATCGGCATGTTCGCGGTTTCCGAACTGCTGCGCGGCGCCGTGACGATGGAGAAGGGCGGGGCCGTCGTCGCCCAGGCTGTCGGCAGCCTGATGACCGGTGTCGGCGGCGTCTTCCGGAAGTACTGGTTCAACTTTCTGCGCGGTTCGACGATCGGGACCGTGATCGGCGCTCTGCCGGGCGCGGGGGCCGACATCGCGGCCTGGGTTTCCTATGCGGTCTCCAAGAAGACGTCCAAGGAGCCGGAGAAGTTCGGAACCGGCCATATCGAGGGCATCGTCGACTCGACCTCCGCCAACAACTCCGCGCTCGGCGGCGCCTGGATCCCGGCACTCGTCTTCGGCATCCCGGGCGATTCGATCACGGCCATCGTGATCGGCGTGCTCTACATGAAGGGGATGAATCCGGGGCCGAGCGTGTTCCTGCAGACGCCGGAACTGATCTATGCCGTTTTCATCATCTTCATCCTTGCCAACCTCATCATGTTCCCGCTCGGCTGGGCGGCGATCAAATCGGCCAAGCAGATTCTGCGCGTGCCGCGCAACATCCTGCTGCCGATCATCCTGATCTTCTGCATCGTCGGCTCCTACGCCATGACGAACTCGCTCTATGGCGTAGTCCTGATGGTGGTGATGGGCATCTTCGGCTGGTTGCTGGAAGAGCATGGCGTGCCCGTGGCGCCGCTGATCCTCGGACTCGTGCTCGGCGAGATGCTGGAGCAGAATTTCATGTCGTCGATGATCAAGGCGGACGGGTCGCTGATCGGATTCCTGTCGCGACCCATCGCCGGGGTGCTCGGTGTCTGCACGATGGCGATCTGGGCCTTCATGATCTGGAAGGCGCTGCCCTTCGGCGCCTCGCGAGCGGCCGTGGGCTCGGACGGCGCCAAGGCCTGACGTCGTCGCGATGATAGGGGTCGGGAAGGCGCCAGCCTCCCGACTTCTCTCAGCGCTTGAGGAAGGCGGCGAAGGCGGCCTGGGCCTCGGCCGAGCGCAGCCGTTCGCCGAAATGCCGCGCTTCCGTCGCCAGCGTCTCGGCCACGGCGGCCGCCTGGCCGCGCTTGAGGAGCATCTTGGTCAGCGCGACCGATTGCGGCGGCAGGGCCGCCAGGGCCTTCGCCTTGTCGAGTGCAGCCTCCAGCGCCTTGCCTTCGGCCAGGACGGCGTTGAGCAGGCCGGCCTCCAGTGCCGCCTGGGGGCCGAAGCTCTCGCCCAGCATCAGCAGCTCGGCCGCCCGCTTGGAGCCGGCCGCGAGCGGCAGCAGATAGCTCGACGCTCCTTCCGGGCAGAGCCCGAGCGTGACGAAGGGCATGCGGAAAAGCGCGCCCGTTCCGGCGAAGGCGAGGTCGCAATGCAGCAGCATCGTCGTGCCGATGCCGACGGCGAACCCTTCCACCGCTGCGACGACCGGCTTCGTCGCCGTCGAGATCGCACCAAGGAAATCCATGGCGACGCGGGCGCCGTCATCGGCGGAAGCCGCGAAATCGCGGATGTCGTTGCCACTGGTGAAGCAGCCGCCCGCGCCGGTGACGACGATGGCGCGGATCTCGGCATCGGCTTCCGCCGCGGCGAAGGCCGCGATCAGGCCGAGGTAGCTGGCGCGGTCGAGCGCGTTCTTGCGCTCGGGCCGGTTCATCGTGATCTGCAGGACGCCGGGCGCTACGGTTTCGGTCAGAACGGCGCTGCTCATCCCCGGATCTCCATCCCTCAAGCCCGGCCGGGTTCCGCGCATCGATGCTCCTGGGCCCGGCTCTCGCAGGCAGGCTTGGCATGCCGCTTCGGCGGGGGTCAAGCCGGAGCCCTGCTTGACAAAGGGGACCTCCGCCATGTCCTCCTTCGCCCTCGGCCGGCCACGCCCCAGTGCCGGCACAGCAGGGACGCATGCCTATGGAGACCGTCCGGCTCGCCCGTCAGGGCGAGATCGCGATCGCGACGATCGACAACCCTCCCGTCAACGCTCTCGGCCAGGCCCTGCGGGCCGATCTCGCCCGCGTCATCGCGGAGGCGGGCGCCGATCCGACGCTGAGCGCCATCGTGCTGGCGGCGGCGGGCCGCGCCTTCATCGCCGGCGCCGACATCAGCGAGTTCGGCAAGCCGCCGCTCGCGCCCTATCTCCCGGACGTGCTCGATGCGATCGAAGCCTGCCCGAAGCCGCTCGTCGCCGCGATCCAGGGGGCGGCGCTCGGCGGCGGTCTCGAGGTCGCGCTCGCCTGCCATGGTCGCGTCGCGGCGCCGACCGCGTCGCTCGGCCTGCCCGAGGTCAGGCTGGGACTGATCCCCGGTGCGGGCGGCACGCAGCGCCTGCCGCGGCTGATCGGGGCGGCGAAGGCCTTCCCGCTGATGCTCTCGGGGGAGCCCGTCAATGCCGGCAAGGCGCTGGAGCTCGGGCTGGTCGATGCGGTGACGGGCGAGGATCTCATTGCCGCCGCCGTGGCGCAGGCGCACATGCTGGCGAGCCGGGGCGCACCGCTGCGCCTCAGCGAGGCCGGCGCGAAACTGACGGCGGCCGATCGAGCGGCCTTCGAGGCGCTTGCCGCGGATGCGCTGAAGAAGTCGGCCGATCTGCCGAATGTCGCCGCCTTGATCGAGGCCGTACGCGGCGCCTTCGAACTGAACTTTGCGGAGGGGCTCGCCGTCGAGCGGGCGCTGTTCCTGAAGCTCGTCGCCGATCCGCGTTCGGCTGCGCTGCGGCACGTCTTCTTCGCGGAGCGCGAGATCGCTCGCGTGCCCGGCATCGGCGCGGACGTGCAGCCGCGCCCGATCGCAAAGGCTGCGGTGATCGGGGCTGGTACGATGGGCGGCGGCATCGCCATGTGCTTCGCCAATGTCGGCATCCCCGTGACACTGATCGAGCAGGAGCAGGCACAGATCGACAACGGCATGAACCGGGTCGCGGCGATCTATGAGATGTCGGTGACGCGCGGCTCGCTGACGCCGGAAAAGCGCGATGCGCGCATGGCGCTGATCACGCCTGCGGTCGGTCTCGCCGCTGCCGCCGAAGCCGACATCGTGATCGAGGCCGCTTTCGAGGAGATGGGCGTCAAGCAGCAGATCTTCGCGGCGCTCGACGGTATCGCCAAGCCCGGCGCGATCCTCGCCAGCAACACCTCCTATCTCGACGTGCCGACGATCGCGGCGGCGACGCGCCGCCCGCGGGACGTGCTGGGGATGCATTTCTTCAGCCCGGCCAATGTGATGAAGCTGCTGGAAGTCGTACGGCCTCAGGGCGTGGCCGAGGATGCGGTGGTCACGGCGATGGCGCTGGGCCGCCGGCTCGGCAAGGTGCCGGTCGTCGTCGGCAACGGCTTCGGCTTCGTCGGCAACCGCATGCTGGAGGCGCGCACCCGCGCGACCGAGCGGTTGCTGATCGCGGGTGCGCTGCCGCATGAGGTCGATGCGGCGCTGACCGGCTTCGGCTTCAAGATGGGCCCCTGCGCCATGGCCGATCTCGCGGGCAACGACATCGGCTGGCGCTCGCGCAAGGCGCGCGGCAAGACGGCGGCGGTGGCGGATGCGATCTGCGAGGCCGGCTGGTTTGGCCAGAAGACCGGGCGCGGCTATTTCCTCTATCCGGAAGGGGCCCGCAGCGGCCAGCGCGATCCCGAGGTCGAGGCGCTGATTGCGCGCATCTCTGAGGAACAGGGCCTGACGCGGCGAAGCTTCTCGTCCGATGAGATCCTGTCGCGCCTGCTCGACCCGATGGTGAACGAGGGCGCGCGGATCCTCGAGGAGGGCATCGCGGCGCGACCCGGCGACATCGATGTGATCTGGCTCAACGGCTACAACTGGCCGGCCTGGCGTGGAGGGCCGATGTACTGGGCCGATACGGTCGGTCTAGGCGCCATCGTCGCGCGGCTGGAGCAGCAGGCGGCCGAGACCGGCGACGCGACGCTGCAGCCGGCGCCGCTGTTGCGCCGGCTCGCGGACGAGGGCAAGGGCTTCGCCGATCTGAAGACGCGATCCGCCTGACCGGCGCGAACGACACAATCACAGCACAAGGCAGGAAGACACGCTCCATGACCGAAGCCGTCATCGTTTCCACGGCGCGCACGCCGATCGGCAAGGCCCATCGCGGGGCCTTCAACCAGGTCCGCGGCGCCGACATGGCGGCCCATGCGATCCGGCACGCGCTGGAGCGGGCCGGGCTCGAGCTCGAGGCGGTCGAGGAGGTGGTGATGGGCTGCGGCTATCCGGAGGCCGCGACCGGGCTCAATGTTGCACGCCATGCCGCGCTGGTCGCCGGCATCCCGGTGCAGTCGGCCGGGGTCACGGTCAGCCGCTTCTGCGCCTCGGGGCTTGAGGCGATCGCCCATGCCGCGCGGCGGGTGGTGATGGACGGGGTGCCGGTCGCTGTCGGCGGCGGCGTCGAATCGATCTCGCTGGTGCAGCCGGTGACCCGGCGCGACCTCGCCCAGAACGAGTGGCTGCTCGCGAACAAGCCGACGATCTACACGACGATGATCGAGACGGCCGACATCGTGGCGCAGCGCTACGGCATCTCGCGCCAGGCCCAGGACGAGTTCTCGCTGGCGAGCCAGCAGCGCACAGCCGCAGCCCAAGAGCGCGGTCTGTTCGACGACGAGATCGTGCCGATGAGCGCCGTGATGACGGTCACCGACAAGGCGACCGGCGAGGTCAGCCAGAAGTCGGTCACGCTGGCGAAGGACGAAGGCAACCGGCCCGACACCACGCTGGAGGGGCTGCTCAAGCTCAAGCCCGTGCGCGGCGAGGACCAGTTCGTCACCGCCGGCAATGCCAGCCAGCTCTCGGACGGCGCCTCGGCCAGTGTCGTGATGTCGGCCGCGGAGGCGGCGCGGCGCGGTCTGTCGCCGCTCGGCATCTTCCGCGGTTTCGCGGCTGCCGGCTGCGAGCCCGACGAGATGGGCATCGGCCCGGTCTTCGCGGTGCCGCGGCTGCTCGAGCGCAACGGCCTCACCGTCGCCGACATCGATCTCTGGGAGCTGAACGAGGCCTTCGCCTCGCAGTCGCTCTATTGCCGTGACCGGCTCGGCATCGATCCCGACAAGGTCAACGTCAATGGCGGCGCGATCGCGATCGGCCATCCCTTCGGCATGAGCGGGGCCCGTCTCGTCGGCCATGCGCTGCTGGAGGGCCGCCGCCGCAAGGCGCGCTATGCGGTGGTGACGATGTGCGTGGCGGGCGGCATGGGCTGCGCCGGCCTGTTCGAGATCAACCCGGTCTGAACCAAACCGGCGCTGCCGCGTCTAGGTGAGGGCGCGCCGCCATGGGGCGGCGCCAAGGGGGGAGATCCGAAACGTGGCCTCGGGACTGTTCGCACTGCTCGACGACATCGCCGGGATCGCCAAGGTGGCGGCGGCGTCGGTGGACGACGTCGTCGCGCAGGCGACCAAGGCCGGCACCAAGGCGGCCGGCATCGTCATCGACGATGCGGCGGTGACACCGCGCTATGCGGTGGGTTTCGCCGCCTCGCGCGAACTGCCGATCATCTGGAAGATCGCGCTCGGCTCGCTGAAGAACAAGCTGCTCTTCCTGCTGCCCGGCGCGCTGATCCTGGCGCTCGTCGCGCCCTGGCTGATCACGCCGCTCCTGATGATGGGCGGCGTCTATCTCTGCTACGAGGGCGCCGAAAAGATCGTCGAGCAGGTCGTGCCGCATGCCGCCGCGACGCCGGCGGAAGCCGGTAAGGCGGCGCTCGATCCCAAGCTGCTCGAGGAGCAGAAGATCGCCGGCGCGATCAAGACCGATTTCATCCTCTCGGCCGAGATCATGGCGATCACCCTGTCGACCGTCTCGACGGCCTCTTTCCAGATGCAGGCGATCGTGCTGGCGGTGGTCGGCATCGGCATCACCGCGCTGGTCTATGGCGCCGTGGCGCTGATCGTGAAGGCGGACGATGTCGGGCTCGCACTAGCCCAGCGCCGTTTTGCGCCTGTGCGATGGTTCGGGCGTGCGCTGGTCGTCGGCATGCCGCATTTCCTCACCGCGCTCGGCGCCGTCGGGACGGCCGCCATGCTCTGGGTCGGAGGCGGCATCATCATCCATGGGCTGGAAGAGTTCGGGCTGACCATGCTGGGCCATGCCAGCCACGACATCGACGCCGCGGCCGGCCGCTGGCTGCCTCTCGGCGGCATCGTCGAGTGGCTGGCAGGGGCGGCGTTCTCGGCCATCTTCGGGCTCGTCGTCGGCGGCGTCGCGATCGTCGTGATGCACTATGCCGTCGAGCCCGTGCTCAAGCGCGTGCGCGGCGCCTGATCCTCAATCCAGCCAGGTGGTGAAGCCCTCGACCGGCTCGCGCTCCGCGACGAGTCCATTCTGGGGCGCCGCCGGATCGGCATGGCCGATGGCGATGCCGCAGACCACGATCTCGCTTTCGGGGATGGCGAGTTCGCGCCGCACCACCGGGTGAAAGCGCGCGAAGATCGCCTGCGGGCAGGATTGCAGGCCATGCCCCTGTGCCGCGATCAGCAGGCTCTGCAGGAACATGCCGAGATCGATCCAGGAGCCGATCTCGAGATCGCGGTCGACCGTCAGCATCAGCGCGACGGGGGCGTCGAAGAAACGCAGATTGGCGGCGCTTTGGCGCTTCATGCCCGCGACATCGCCCTTGGCGACGCCGAGCAAGCCGTAGAGATCCCAGCCGACCTTGCGTCGGCGCGAGAGATAGGGCTCGCGGAAGGTCTCGGGATAGTAGCGATATTCCTCGGACTGGACGAAGCCGGGATCGTCCAGGGCCGCCAGCAGGGCGCTCTCCAGCCGTGCCCGCGCCTGCGGCCCGATCACGCGCAGCTTCCAGGGCTGCATGTTCGTGCCGCTCGGCGCGCGGGACGCAACCTCGATCAGCCGGTGCAGCAGGGCGGGGTCGACCGGCGTCGGCAGGAAGGCGCGGGTGGCGCGGCGGGAGGTGATGGCCTGCTCGACGGCCTGCGCCGCGCTCGATGGATTCATGGTCGCTCCGTCCGCACTCCCAGCTTCAATAGGCGGCGAGCAGAGAGCCTATCGGCGCCTCGACGCTCAGCCTCACGCCCTGCGGCTCGTAGGTGATCCGGGACGTCCCAGCGAGATAGCCCGACAGCGCCTTCTCGATCACCTGGGAACCGAAACCGCGGCGGACCGGCTCTGCGACGGGAGGGCCGCCGCTCTCGACCCAGCTGAGCCGAAACTGATCATCATCCAAATCCCAAGACATCTCGACGAGACCGTTATCTCCCGAGAGGGCGCCATACTTCACCGCATTGGTCGCCAGTTCGTGGATGGCGAGAGCCAGGGCCATCGCCGCCCGGGAGGCGATCCGCGTTTCCGGACCCGTCACGCGCACGCGCTGACCCAGCCCGTAAGGCTCGAGGATCGTCGCGCTCAGTTCGCCCAGCGTGGTCTCCGAGACGGCGCTGGTCATCAGCACGTCCTGCGCCTGGCCGAGCGCGTGCATCCGCGCGGCAAGATGATCCCGCGTGCCGGCAATGTCGTCGCGATGCAGGCGCATCGTCTGGTTGACGATGGCGTGGACCATGGCGAGCATATTCTTGATGCGATGGTTCAGCTCGCTGGCGAGGAGCTGATATCTCTCGCGTTCGCCCTGCAACTCGGAGATGTCGCGCGAGACGGAGAGAATGGCGTGAGGCTGCCCATCGGCGCCGAGGATCGGCGAAACCTGCACGTCCCAATAGCGTGGATTGCCAGCCGCCGTGTTGGCGGCGCCTTCGAAGCGGTAACTGCGGCCGGCCCTGGCCTCGGCGATGGCGACCGACGCGTCGCGATGGCCCTCGCGCTCCCAGAAGCTCGGCCAAGGGCAACCTCTCAGGGCGTTGAAGTCACTGACTTCCATCACCCGCATTCCGCCTTCGCTCATGAAGGTCAGACGGCCTTCGAGATCGAGCACCTTGATGCAGTCGTTGGAGGCGGCGAGCACGCTCATCATGAAGCGCGCATCTGGCTCGTAATGGCTCGTCACGCTGGGTCCCGGGATCTGCGAGCGCTCGGTCATCCGCCCGACCGGGAGCCTGTTTCAGAATAGTCTCGGCCGGGCCACCATCGCAACGGGGCGACCAAGGCCCGAGGCTGCAACCCACTCCGGACGATCGCGTTCCCGGCCGCCGCAAAAACGGCCGGGAGAGTGCCTAGTCGCGGGATGCGACGAACGCCGCATGCTCCTCGACCAGCGCGCCGGAGAGCGCCTTGGCGATGAGGGCGCGGGTGTTGGCGAGGCCATAGATCGCGGCGAAGGAGCCGAAGCGCGGGCCCTGATCCTCGCCGAAGAAGACCTGGTAGATCGCCTTCCACCACTCGCCGGAGACACCGGGCCGCTCGGGGGTCGCGTTCTTGGCGGTGAGGTTCTGGTAGCGCGGGATGGCGCGGGCGACATCGAGCGCCGTGTCCTGCACCGTCTCGGCGCTCGCATCCGCCGGCAGGGCGGCCAGCGCGGCGTCGAGCGCGGCAAAGGCCGCTGCTTCCGTCTCGTCTGCGAGGCGGTAGTTCTTCGCCGGCTTCACGAAGTCGCGGAAATAGGCGATCGCATAGCCGACCAGCGCATCGAGACGCGGATGGGTTTGCGGCGAGATGCCCGGCGCGTAACGCTGGAGGAAGCCCCAGAGCACCGCCTTGTCCTCGGAATTCGCGACGGCGACGAGGTTCATGAGCAGGCCGAAGGTGATCTGCGCGCGCGCGGCGTTCTCGCCCTCGCCGGTGGCGATGACTTCAGGCTGCGGCGGCTCGCCGTGGTGGAGGTGCCAGACGGGATTGCCGAGCCGGTTCTTCCAATCCTGGCGCTCATAGCCGCCGAGGAACTGCAGATACTCGTCGACAGCGCGCGGAATGACGTCGAAATGCAGCTTCTTGGCTTCGCGCGGGCGCTGGAACATGTAGAGCGCCAGGCTCTCCTGCGGGCCGTATTCGAGCCATTGCTCGATCGTCAGGCCGTTGCCCTTCGACTTCGAGATCTTCTGGCCCTGCTCGTCGAGAAAGAGCTCGTAGTTGAAGCCCTCGGGCGGGGTGCCGTCGAGAGCGCGCGCGATCTGCGAGGATACCTTGACCGAGTCGATCAGGTCCTTGCCCGCCATCTCGTAGTCGATGCCGAGCGCGACCCAGCGCATCGCCCAGTCCGGCTTCCACTGCAGCTTGACCTGGCCGCCGGTGACGGGCGTGACGAAGCGCTCGCCCGTGCCGGGATCGGTCCAGGTGATGGTGCCGGCCTCGACGTCGCGCGCCTCGATCGGGACCTGCATGACGACGCGCGTCACCGGGTGGATGGGCAGGAAGGGCGAATAGGTCGCCGCCCGCTCCTCTCGCAACGTCGGCAGCATGATCTTCATGATGGCGTCGTAGCGCGCCAGCATCTTCAGCAGCGTCGCGTCGAACTCGCCGGCGCGGTAGCTGTCGGTCGAGGACTTGAACTCGTAGTCGAAGCCGAACTGGTCGAGGAAGGCGCGAAGCCGCGCATTGTTGTGGCGGCCGAAGCTGTCATGC
Source organism: Allobosea massiliensis (assembly GCF_042655245.1). Classification (NCBI taxonomy): domain Bacteria; kingdom Pseudomonadati; phylum Pseudomonadota; class Alphaproteobacteria; order Hyphomicrobiales; family Alloboseaceae; genus Allobosea; species Allobosea massiliensis. Next base: position 38,581 of record NZ_JBHSLU010000009.1, read on the forward strand.
GTGCCGAAGGGGTCCGGCACCTCGGTCAGCGGCTTGCCGAGATTGGCAGCCAGCAGCTCCTTGTTGGGGACGTTGTCTGGCACCTTGCGCAGCCCGTCCATGTCGTCGGAAAAGGCGATCAGGCGGGTGGGCACGGCATCGCCGGTGAGCACGCGAAAGGCATGGCGAACCATCGAGGTGCGCGCGACCTCGCCGAAGGTGCCGATATGGGGCAGGCCAGAGGGGCCATAGCCGGTCTCGAAGATCACCTCCGTCTTGCCCGATTTCTCGATCCGCGCGACGAGCTTGCGAGCTTCCTCGAACGGCCAGGCGGCCGAACGCTGGGCGGCGTCCACAAGGGCGGGGTCGAAAACCGGCATTTGGGGTGGTGTCCTCTCCAGATCCTGCAAAATGCGAGGGAGGGGCTTTCGCAGATTGCGAAGGGCGGCGTCAATGACGGGATGCGTCGATCGAGCGCGGACCTCTCTGCCGCGCCGGCGACATGGCGGCTTGCAGTCGCATGGGTTGTCGCTCCGCCTTGCGGGTATAGGTTGCTCGGCCTCGAAACCCGGGAGGACGACCATCTTGGATCGCCATCTGCACGACCAACTCATCAGCTGGCGACGCCATCTCCATGCCCATCCGGAACTCGGCCGCGAGGAGAAGGAGACGAGCGCCTTCGTCCAGGCGAGGCTGACCGCACTCGGCGTGCCCTTCACCGCCGGCATCGGCGGCCATGGCGTGGTGGCGACCCTCAGGCGGGGCACCTCGGAACGGTCCGTCGGGCTGCGTGCCGACATGGACGCGCTGCCGATCCTCGAGGCGAACGAACTGCCCTACAAATCGACCCGGCCGCACGTCATGCATGCCTGCGGGCACGACGGACACACCACGGCCTTGCTGGGCGCGGCCGCGCTGCTCGCCCGCGACGACAGCTGGAGCGGCACGGTGCAGTTCGTCTTCCAGCCGGCCGAGGAGGGCGCCGGCGGCGCCCAGGCGATGCTCGCGGACGGCATTCTCGAACGCTTCCCGATGGAGCGCATCTTCGCCCTGCACAACTGGCCGGGGCTGGAGGCGGGCACCATCGCCGTCCATCGCGGGCCGGTGATGTCCGAGCCTGGCCGTTTCAGGATCACGCTGCACGGGACGGCAGGCCATGCGGCGCTGCCGGAGACGACGCGCGACCCAATCGTCGCCATGGGGCATCTCATCGTCGCGCTGCAGACGATCGTCTCCCGCAACATCGATCCGATGCAGTCCGCGGTGGTCTCGATCGGCCAGGTGCATGGCGGCTCGGCTTCGAACCAGATCCCGACCAGCGTCTTCATCGAGGGCACCTTCCGGACTTTCGTGGCAGAGGTCCGCGATCGTCTGCTCGGGCGCATCCGCGCGATCGCGCAGAACATTGCCGCGACCTTCGAGATGGAGGCCGAGGTCGAGACGATGCATGGTGCCGCCACCATCAACACGGCGCCGGAGGAGGAGATCGCCGCCGCGGCCGCGCAGGCGGCGGGAGTGGAACTGCGCCGTGATCTCAAGGCGAGCACCACGGGCGAGGACTTCGCCCATTTCCTGCAGCGGCTGCCCGGCGCCTATGTCTGGATCGGCAACGGGCCGGTGCGTGATGGCGGCGAACTGCACAATGATCGCTACGATTTCAACGACGCGATCCTCCCCGCGGCGTCGGGCTGGCTGGCGGCCGTGGCGAAGCAGGCACTGAGCGCGAACGCGCCGGCGAAGTGACAGCAACCGACCCACGCTCGCCGTCATGCTCGCCCTTGTGGCGAGCATCCACGTCTTGAACACCGCCCGCGACGAAGGAAGACGTGGATGGTCGGGACAAGCCCGACCATGACGCATGAGGCCGTGTGATGGCCGGCGTCAGAACGGGCTCACCGGGAAAAAGCGCAGATAGAGCCGCGCATAGGTGCCGTCGTCCCAGAGCGACTGCAGCGCGTAGTCGAGGGAACGCTTCAGCGGCACCTCGTCCTTGCGCATGAGGAAGGCGACGCCTTCGCCGAAATAGCGGCTCTCCAGGAAAGGCCCGCCGGTGAAGGCGAGTTCGCCCCCGGCGCTGCCGGCGAGCAGAAGCGACAGGGCGACGCCGTCGGCGAAGACGAATTCGGCATCGCCGCTGCGCAGCGCCGTGACGGCGGCGGTGAGGTTGGGGGCCTCGCGTCGCTGGACGAAGGGCAGCAACCGTTCGAGATAGGCCTGATGGGCCGTGCCGGCGACGACGGCGACGCGCTTGCCCTGGAGGGTGCGCGTGTCGAGTTCGGCCTGGGCGTTGCCACGGGTCGTGAGCAAACGGGCCGAGCCGCGGAAATAGAGATGGCTGGCCGCGAAGCGGGCGCGGATCGGCGGGGTCATGTTGATCGCCGCTGCCAGGACGTCGCCCCGGCCCTCGGCGAGCGAATCCAGCAGGGTGTCGAAGCGGCGGGCCTGGACGGTGCAGGTCCAGCCGAGCTTCTCGCAGGCGGCCCGCGCCAGTTCGACGGAGAAGCCGGTCGGACCGCCATCGGGCCCTGTGAAATGAAGCGGCGGGTATTCGTCGTCGGTGAGGAAGCGGATCACGCGCGGCGGACCGGGTTCCGGCCGGTCGAGCCGGATCCGCGGATCCCAGAAGTTCGGCACGGTGACGCGCGACTGCGCCAGCGCGGCCGGTGCGGCGAGTGTCAGCAGGGCCAGCGTGAGGAAGACGGCGCGGATCATGCGCGCATCTGGCGCGACGGGGCGGGTGGGATCAAGTGGCTCCCGGCCCGTTCGATCAGAGGGCGGCCACCGTCGCCTTCGCGCCCTTGTCGAACAGCGCTGCCAAATGCGTCTCGACGGCGCGCGTGAACCGCGGCTCGTGCGGCAGGTCGGCGCCGAAGATCGCCTCAATGCTCAGCAGCGACCGGCTGAGCGCCGTGGCATTGCGGCCGGCCGCCTTGGCCTTCTCCGCGAAAGTCGCGGCCAGCGGGTCGCTGACGTCGATCGTCGCGCCCTTTTCATCGGTGCCTGAGACGTAAGCCATCCAGGCCGCGACACCGAGCGCGAGGTGGTCGATCGCAGCATCCTGTTTCAGGCGGTCGTGGATGGTGCCGAGCAGCCGCTGCGGCAGCTTTTGCGAGCCGTCCATGGCGATCTGCCAGGTGCGATGGCGAATGGCGGGGTTCCGGAAACGGGCGAGCAGCGCCTGCGCATAGTCGCCGAGAACGACGCCCTGCGGCGCGGGCACGGTCGGGATGATCTCGGCCCAGAGCCCTTCGAGGAAGCGGGCTAAGACCGGGTCACCGCTGGCCTCGGACACGGTTTCGTGGCCGGCGAGATAGCCGAGATAGGCGAGCGAGGAATGCGCGCCGTTGAGCATGCGCAGCTTCATGAACTCGAAGGGCGCGACCTCCGAGACCATCTGCGCGCCGCCGCGCTCCCAGGCCGGGCGGCCGGCAGCGAAGACGTCCTGGATCGCCCATTGCCGGAAGGGCTCGCCGATCACGGGCGCGGCGTCCTCCAGCCCGATCAGGCCGGCGACCTCGGCGATGTCCGCCTCGGTCGTGGCGGGCACGATGCGGTCGACCATCGTCGCCGGGAAGGCGCCGTTGGCTTCGATCCACTGGGCGAGCCCGTCATCGGAGAGCGCCGCGAAATCGCGCACCAGCCCGCGCAGCACGCCGCCATTATGGGGAAGGTTGTCGCAGCTCAACGCCGTGAACGGGCCGGCCCCGGCGGCGCGGCGGGCCTTCAGGGCGGCAACGATCAGGCCCACCGCCGAGCGCGGGGCGTCTGGGTTGGCGAGATCGTGGACGATGTCGTGATGGTCGGCGCGGAGCCGGCCAGTCGCCGGGTCATGGCAATAGCCCTTCTCGGTGACCGTCAGCGAGACGATCCGCGTTTCCGCTGCGGCCATGCGCGCGACCAGTGCGGCCGGATCCTCCGGGGCGACCATCACCTCCCGGAGGCAACCGATGATCCGCAGCTCCGGCCCGGCCGGGGCGCGCTTCAGCAGGGTGTAGAGGCCATCCTGAGGGCTGAGGCGATCGCGCTGGTCGGGCCGCTGCAGACTGGCGCCGGTGACGCCCCAGGCGCCCGCTTCCAGTTCCAGCGTATCCTCGGTGTATTCGCAGAGATGGGCGCGGGCGAAAGCGCCGAGCCCCAGATGCACGATTCCCGGCGAGAGATGGGAGCGGTCATAGGCAGGGCGGCGGACCACCGCCGGCAGGGAGGACAGCGTCCTCGTCGTCAGTCTCGTCAACGGAATACGCCCGGCAGCCAGAGTGAGAAGGCGGGAACGTAGGTCACGAGCAGCAGCACCGCAACGCTGGCCCCGTAGAAGGGCCAGATCGTCCTCATCGATTCACTGATCGAGACCTTGCCGATGGCGCAGGCGACGAACTGGACAGAGCCGACCGGCGGCGTGTTCAGGCCGATGCCGGCGTTGAGGATCAGGATCACGCCGAAATGAACCGGGTCGATACCGATCGCCTTGACCACGGGCAGGAAGATCGGCGTGCAGATGATGATCATCGGCGCCATGTCCATGAAGGTGCCGAGCACTAGCAGGATGACGTTGATCAGCAGCAGAATGACCAGCGGATTGTCGGAGATCGACTGCATCAGCTGGATGGTCGCGGCGGGAACCTGCAGGAAGGCCATGAGCCAGCCAAAGGAGCTGGCGGCGCCGATGATCAGCAGTACCATGGCCGTGGTGCGGACCGCCCCCAGCGTCGCATGCACGAAGCCTTTGAAGTCGAGTCCGCGATAGACGAAGACCGTGACCAGCAGCGCGTAGACCACGGCGACGCAGGAGGATTCGGTGGCAGTGAAGACGCCCGAGCGGACGCCACCGAAGATGATGCCGATCAGCAGGATGCCGGGCAGCGCCGCCACCAGATAGCGCGCCACGGTCAGGAAGCCCGGGAAGACATCGGCCGGATAGCCGCGCTTCACGGCGACCGCCCAGGCCGCGACCATCAGCGCGAGGCAGAGCATCATTCCGGGAACGACGCCGGCGGTGAAGAGATCAGCGATCGAGATCGTTCCGCCTGCCGCCAGCGAGTAGATGATCATGTTGTGCGAGGGCGGGATCAGCAGCGCGATGATCGCCGCGTTGGCCGTGACGTTGACGGCGTAGTCCGGCGCATAACCGCGCTTGACCATCTGCGGGATCATGATGCCGCCGACGGCCGAGGCATCGGCCACGGCCGAGCCCGAGATGCCACCGAAGAGCGTGCAGGTGATGACGTTGACCTGGCCCAGCCCACCGCGCAGATGCCCGACGAGGGACGAGGCGAACTGGATCAGCCGGTCGGCGATGCCGCCGCGGATCATCAGGTCGCCCGAATAGATGAAGAACGGGATCGCCAGCATCGCGAAGGCGTTCATGCCGGTCGAAAGCTGCTGGAAGACCACGACGGGCGGGATGCCGATGTAGAGCACGGTCGCCATCGAGGCGATGCCCAGGCAGAAGGCGACCGGCACGCCCATCAGCAGCAGGAGCGTGAAGGAGACGAAAAGAACGGTGATCGCCATGGCTCAGGCCTCCCCGCCGAGGCCGTTGGCGTTCAGCGGCATCGGTGCCAGCTTCTCGCCCGTGAGGAACAGCAGCAGTTTCTCGATCGAGAACAGCGCGATCAGCGCGCCACCGGCGATGATCGGGACATAGTCCCAACCCTTCGAGATGCCGATCATCGGCAGCCGGTCACTCCAGACCTTGGCGGCGAGTTCGGTGCCGTACCAGACCATCGCGAAGGCGAAGAGCGTCACCAGCACCTCGTTGGCGACGATGAGCGCCGATTTCGCCGGGCCTCGCAGGTAGTGCAGGCCGACGTCGAAGCCCATGTGATCGAGCTCCCGGACGCCAACGGAGCCGCCGAGCAGGATGAACCAGAGCATCAGGAACAAGGATGCCGGCTCGCCCCAGGTCGGTGTCGCGTTCAGAACGTAGCGCCCGAACACCGTCCAGGCGACGATCGCCGTCATGGCGATCAGTCCCAAGCCTGCCGCCAGCAGCGCGATCAGACTGAGGCGTGCATTGATGCGCGTGAGCATCCGGGCAAAACCGGTCATGGGTTGTCCTGGGGTTTGGGCTGGACACAAGAAACGGGCGGCGGATGGCTCCGCCGCCCGTTGGGGCCTAGGCGATCACTTCACCGCCTGGATCTTGGCGACGAGGTCCTTGAGCGCCGGATCGGTAACGAACCGGTCGTAGACGGGCTTCATCGCATCGATGAAGGGCTGCTTCTCGACCGCATTGATCACGGCGCCGCCGGCCTTGACCTTGGCCTCGGAGGCCTTCTCGCGGGCGTCCCAGAGCTCGCGCATCTTGGCAACGGACTCCTTGGCCGCAGCCTTCATGATCTCCTGATCTTCCTTGGAGAGCTTGTCGAAGCTGCGCTTGGACATGACCAGCACCTCGGGCGAGAGCGAGTGCTCGGTCAGCGAGTAGAACTTCGAGACCTCGAAATGCTTGGTCGACTCGTAGGACGGCCAGTTGTTCTCGGCGCCGTCGATGACGCCGGTCTGCAGGGCCGAGTAGACCTCGCCGAAGGCCATCGGCGTGGCGTTGGCGCCAAGCGCCGAAACCAGAGCCACGAACATGTCCGACTGCTGGACGCGGATCTTCATGCCCTTCATGTCGGCGGGCGTGTTGATCGGCCGCTTCGAGTTGTAGAAGGAACGCGAGCCGGAATCGTAGAAGGCGAGGCCGACGAGATCGTGCTTCTCGAACTCCTTGAGGATCGAGTCGCCGATCGGGCCGTCCATGACCTTCCGCATGTGCTCGACCGAGCGGAAGATGAAGGGTAGGGACGGCACATTGGTCGCCGGGATCAGGTTGTTGAACGGCGCCATGTTGATGCGGTTCAGGTCGATCACGCCGAACCGGGTCTGCTCGATCGTGTCCTTCTCGTTGCCGAGCTGGGCCGAATGGAAGACGTTGATCTTGATGCGGCCCTTGGTCCGCTCTTCGAGCAGCTTGCTGATGTGCCGGACCGCCTCGACCGTCGGATAATCGGTCGGGTGGATGTCGGTCGAGCGCAGGACGGTCTGCGCGGCGGCACCGGTCGTGGCGGCGGCGAGAATGGCCGCGCCCGCGAGCGCGGAGAACATGCGTTTGGTGAGCATGGTTGAGGTCCTCTCCCTTGTTATTCTCGATGCCGGATTTTCCGGTCGTTCTTGTCCCGTGATGGGAGCCCAGCCGGCGGTAGCCGGCAGGGCGGTCTCGTCTAGAGAAATTCGCTGCGCATGGGCGTGAAGGAATCGATCAGCTGGCCGGCCTCGATGGCGGTGACGCCGTGGACGAGATCGGCCGGGACGAAGAAGGTGTCGCCGGCCCTGAGCCGCTGCGTGCGGCCGTCGATGGTGACGTCGAAGACGCCGCTCTCGACATAGGACGCCTGGCGATGCGGGTGCTGGTGCGCCTTGCCGACGGCGCCGGCCTCGAAGACCACGCGAACGATCATCAGATCCTCGCCATAGGCCATGATCTTGCGCTTCACGCCGGGTTCGGTCGGCTCCCAGGCGATGTCGGCCTCGCTCTGGAAAAAGGAATTGAGACGGTCGGTCATCGTGCGAGCCAGCCTCCGTCGACGGGGATGATGGCGCCGTGCATGTAGGCGGCGGCGTCGCTCGCCAGGAACACGGCGGCGCCGCCGATGTCCGAGGGCTTGCCCCAGCGGCCGGCGGGAATCCGCGCGAGGATCGCCTGGTTGCGGTCCGGATCGGCGCGCAGCGCTTCCGTGTTGTTGCTCTCGATATAGCCCGGAGCGATCGCGTTCACATTGATGCCCTTCTGCGCCCATTCGCAGGCGAGAAGCTTCGTCAGGCCGGCGAGCCCGCTCTTGCTGGCGGTGTAGGAGGCGACGCGAATGCCGCCCTGGAAGGAGAGCAGCGAGGCGATGTTGACGATGCGTGCGCCACGACCGGCCGCGACGGCGGACTTCGCGAAGGCCTGCGCCAGGAAGAACGTCGCCTTGAGGTTGACGTTTATCACCTCGTCCCAGTCGCTCTCGCTGAAGTCGAGCGCATCGGCCCGGCGGATGATGCCGGCATTGTTGACGAGGATGTCGAGCGGGCCGGCGAGCGCTTCAGCCTGCGCGATGACGCGGGGCGCGATGCCCTGTTCCTGCAGATCGACCTTGAGGGGACGAGCCGTTCCGCCGGCTTCCGCGATCAGCGCCAGCGTCTCGGTCAGGTCCGAGCGCCCGGCGGCCACCACGGTCGCGCCGGCCTGCGCCAGCGCGAGCGCGATGCCCTGGCCGATGCCGGTATTGGCGCCGGTGACCAGGGCCGTGCGGCCGGTGAGGTCGAAGGGCGAGGCCATCAGCGCAAGCTGTCCACGGGGGCGGGATCCATGTCGGTGAACTCGACATTGTCGCCGGCCATGGCCCAGACGAAGGCGTAGTTCGACGTGCCGCAGCCGCAATGGATCGACCAGTTCGGCGAGATCACCGCCTGCTCGTTGGCGACGAGGAGGTGGCGGGTCTGCGTCGGCTCGCCCATGAAGTGGAAGACGCGGTGGGCCGGGTCGAGGTTGAAATAGAGATAGGCCTCCATCCGCCGCGTATGGGTGTGGCAGGGCATGGAATTCCAGACCGAGCCGGGCTCCAGCGCGGTCATGCCCATCACCAGCTGGTTGGTGCCGGTGGTGTTGGGCATGATGTATTGGCGGATGGTGCGCTTGTTCGAGGTCTCCGGAGAGCCGAGATGGATCGTGTTGGCGTCCTCCTTGCGGATGAGCTGGTGGGGTGCCTCGCGGTGGGCGGGCGCGCTGGTCAGGTAGAACTTCGCCGGGTTCGCCGCGTCGGCGCTGGTGAAGGAGACCTCCTTCGCGCCCAGCCCGACATAGAGAGCGTCGAGATTCGGCAGCTCGAAGGCCTGGCCGTCGATGGTGACGCGGCCGGCTCCGCCGATGTTGATGACGCCGAGCTCGCGCCGCGCCAGGAAGAAGGGCGTCCCTGTCGGCGCGAAGGGCGCGAGCGAGAGGGCGGCCGTCGTCGGCGTCGCGCCGCCGACGATCATCCGGTCGTAATGGCTGTAGGTCAGGAGCAGCTCGCCCGGCGCGAAGAGCCGCTCGATCAGGAAATCGGCGCGCAACGCCTCGGTGTCGTAGTTGCGGACGTCGCGCGGATGCGCGGCCTGGCGTTCATCGATGGTCTTGGAAGCGGTCACAGGCGGTAGGCCTCCTTGGCCAGACGGTAGGCGAGGTCATGGGCGACCTCCGCCGCCTCGTCCTCGTCGAGGCGGTGCTCGGCGACGAGCCTGGCGAGATAGGCGCAGTCGCAGCGGCGGGCGACGTCATGGCGCGCTGGGATCGAGAGATAAGCGCGGGTGTCGTCGTTGAAGCCGACCGTGTTGTAGAAGCCGGCCGTCTCGGTCGTCAGTTCGCGGAAGCGCAGCATCGCCTCGGGCGCATCGAGGAACCACCAGCCCGGTCCGAGCTTCAGCGCCGGATAGTGACCGGCCAGCGGCGCGAGTTCTCGCGAATAGGTGGTCTCGTCGAGGGTGAAGGCGATGACGGTGAGGTTGGGCTCGTTGCCCACGGCATCGAGCAGCGGCTTCAGCGCGGCGACATATTCCATCCGGACGGGGATATCGGCGCCCATGTCGCGGCCGAAGCGCTCGAACAGGCGCGGGTTGTGGTTGCGCGAGGAGCCGGGATGGATCTGCAGGACGAGCCCGTCATCGAGGCTCATCTTCGCCATCTCGGTCAGCATCTGGCCGCGGAAGAGATCGGCTTCCTCGGCGGAGACCTTGCCGGCAACGACCTTGGCGAACAGCGCCTCGGCGTCGGCCTTGGAGAGGTTGGCGGTGCGGGCGGTGGCGTGGCCGTGGTCGGAGGAGGTGGCCCCACGCTCACGGAAATAATCGCGGCGCTGGCGATGGGCGGCGAGATAGCCGCTCCAGCTCATCACGTCCTCGCCGGTCAGGGCGCCGAACTGCTCGAGATTGGCCGCGAACCCTTCGAACTCCGGGTCCAGGACGCTGTCGGGCCGGTAGGCCGTGACGACCTTGCCGCCCCAGCCCGAGGCCCTGATCATGTCGTGCCATTTCAGATCGTCGAGCGCACCTTCCGTGGTCGAGATCGCCTCGATCTTGAACCGCTCGAACAAGGCGCGCGGGCGGTAATCCGGCTCCTGCAGCTTCTCGGCGATGCGGTCATAGAGGCGGTCGGCATTGTCGCTCGACAGGCGCTCGTTGATGCCGAAGACGCTGGATAACGCATGCTCGAACCAGAGCCGGCTCGGCGTGCCGCGGAACAGATGCCAGTGGCTGGCGAAGAGTTTCCAGATCGCGCGCGGGTCACTCTCGACCTTCGAACCGTCCTTGCGCGGGATCCCGAGTTTCTCCAGCGGCACCCCCTGCGAGTACAGCATGCGGAAGATGTAGTGGTCTGGCTTCACCAGCAATGTGGCGGGGTCGGCGAAAGGCTGGTCTTCGGCAAACCAGCGCGGATCGGTATGGCCATGCGGCGAGATGATCGGCAGGTCGCGGATGGTCGCGTAGAGCCGCCGCGCTATTCCGCGCGTGACCGGATCGGAGGGGAACAGGCGATCATCGTGCAGCAACATGGGGTCCGGCGCTCGTCGAGGCTCAGCGGCCGACCATAGTCGCGAGCGCTGCAATCGGTCAATATACTAATATACTAGTTTGTCGGAAGCGACCGTGCTATCTGCCGAACGAGGCGGAAGGAGCGGCTTCCCGTCCCGGCCGAGAGTCCCGGGATGCGGCGCGCAGCGAGGCATGGCGATGGCGCAGATCACCATCCGGAGCGAGGACGGCCCGCGGCGCGAGCGACGGCGGCAGCCTCTCGGCGGTGTCCCGACCGGGCGCGCGACGGCTGCCTCGCTGGTTCAGGACGAGCTGCGGCGCGCGATCCTCTCGATGGAAGCAGTTCCCGGCTCGGCGCTGGTCGAGAAGGAGCTGACCGCCCGGTTCGGCACCAGCCGGACGCCGGTTCGCGAGGCCCTGATCCGGCTCAAGGAGGAGGGGCTGGTCGAGATCTTCCCGCAGGCGGGCACCTTCGTCGCGCGGATCCCGACCGAGGCGATCCCCGAGGCAGTCTTCATCCGCCAGGCGCTCGAATGCGCGACGGTCGATCTCGTGGCTCGCATCGCGACGACGGACGCCATCGGCCTGCTGGACGCCGCGATCGCCCGGCAGCACGAGGCGTTCGAAGCGGGTGAGCAGGAGAGCTTCCACATCGCCGACGAGGATTTCCATGAGGCCCTGGCGATGGTTGCCGGCTATCCCGGAATCTGGAAGATCGCTCATGCCGCCAAGAGCCAGATCGACCGCTGCCGCCGCATGACGCTGCCGGTGCCGGGGCGCATGGCCATGGTGATCCGCGAGCATCTCTCCATCGTCGATGCCGTCCGCAGGAAGGACGCACCGGCAGCGGTTGCGGCGATGCGCAAGCATCTGGGCACGCTGCTGCCGGACCTGGTGCATCTGAAGGCGGAGCACCCCGACTACTTCGCCTGACGCGTCGCCGCGGCGCGGTGCTTGCTTGGTCGCGATGCGGCACGGGTCTGGGGGAGGCGCCCCATGCCACCTGCCGCTCCTTCGCGGCTCGTGTCATGCACGAGGCGAGCCGCCGCCTTAGCCGACCGGAGCCTGCGCCATGCCGAACCCCGCCGATCTCAGTGCCGTCGAGCTGCTCGACGCCTACAGCGCCCGAAGCCTCTCTCCCGTCGAGGTGCTGGAGGCCGTGATCGCGCGGATCGCGCGGTGGGAGCCTCGGATCAAGGCGCTCTATGCCTATGATCCCGAGGCGGCCCTGCGGGCGGCGAAGGCCTCCGAGGCGCGCTGGATGAAGGGCGAGCCGCTGCCGCTCGATGGCGTGCCGGGAACGATCAAGGAGAACATCGCCACCAAGGGCACGCCGATGCCCATCGGCACAGCCGCGCGCGATCTGTCGCCCATGCCGGAGGACGCCCCGGTCGCGGCGCGGCTGGGGGAGGCGGGCTTCGTGATGCTCGCGAAGACGACGATGCCCGATTACGGGATGCTGTCCTCGGGCCTGTCGAGCTTCCACGAGCTCGCCCGCAATCCCTGGGATGTGACGAAAAACCCGGGCGGCTCCTCGGCCGGGGCCGGGGCGGCGGGCGCAGCCGGCTACGGGCCGCTTCATGTCGGGACCGATATCGGCGGCTCGATCCGGCTGCCGGCCGGCTGGTGCGGGCTGGTCGGTCTGAAGCCGAGCTTCGGCCGCGTGCCGATCGACCCGAGCTATTACGGCCGCGTCGCCGGGCCGATGACCCGAACGGTCGCGGATGCCGCGCTGATGATGCGTGAGATCGCGAAACCCGATGCGCGCGACGGCATGAGCCTGCCACCGCAGGAGATCGACTGGCGGTCCCTCGACATCGACGTGAAGGGGCTGCGACTCGGCCTGCATCTCGATCCGGGCATCGGGATCCCCGTCGAGCCGGAGACGAGGGCAGCGATCGAGGCGGCTGGCTGCGCCTTCGCGGCGGCGGGCGCGATCGTCGAGGAGGCGCCGGCCTTCCTGACGCGAACCATGCTGGACGGGCTCGACGATTTCTGGAGCCAGCGCGCCTGGGCCGATATCGGTGCGCTCTCGCCGGACAAGCAGGCGCAGGTGCTGCCCTATATCTTCGCCTGGGCGAAGCGGGGCGACGGGCTCTCCGGCGAGCGCGTCTATCGCGGGATGAGCCAGATGCTGGCGATCAAGGACGCGGCGCTGAAGCAGAGCGCGCCCTTCGATTTCGTGCTGTCGCCGGTTGCGCCGGTGCCGAGCTATGCGGCGGAGCTCGCTTCGCCGATCCATGATCCGGACCGGCCCTTCGAGCACATCGTCTTCACCCTGCCCGCCAATATGTCCGACCAGCCCTCGATCGCCGTGCCCGCGGCGATGACGGCGGGCGGACTGCCGATCGGGCTGCAGATCACCGGGCGGCGCTTCGACGATCTCGGCGTGCTGCGGCTGGCGCGCGCCTGGGAGAGGCTTCGCCCGCCGCTGCCGGCCTATCCCGGCGCGGAGGCCTGATCAGAACAGCAGGCGCGGGGCGACAAGCGCCAGCGCCATGAAGACCAGTGAGAGCGCGCCGAGGCCGCCCGCGGCATAGGCGAGGACTCCGACGCCGGTGATGATCGAGGCCGAGGCGACGACGATGCCGATCTGCAGCAGACCCGAGGCGATCTCGAAATTCTCGCTGCGGGCCTTCTGGTCGTCGCGGATCTGCTCGGTCGCCTTGGCGCGGGCCATCAGCTCCTTGCGGCCCTCCTGCGTCTCCGGCTCGGATTCGTAGCGGGCGACCGTCGCCTTCCAGCTGTCGATGCGCTTCTGCAGCCGCTCGCGCGTGGCGGCGTCGGTGGTGCCGATCAGATCGATCTCCATCGCCTCGGCGGCGGTCCGAACGGTGGTGCCGCGAATGGTCTTGGCCTGGAAGAAGGACCAGAGATTCGAGGCGTCGATGTTCTTGGCGATGGCCTCGTTCTCGGCCTGCTTGCCGCCGATTTCCGACAGCGAGAGCAGTAGCGCCAGCACTGCGATGAGCAGCGCGATCTTCTTGTTGCCGCCCTCGGGCGGCTCGATGTGAGCAGACACGAATCATCCCCCAATGCCGTGGCGCAGCGTCTTATGCCGAAACGGCAGCCAAGGGGAGCGGAAGGGGGTCAACGCCCCGCCTGCGGATGAGCGGCGTCATAGGCCGCCATCAGCCGGGCTGAATCGATGCGGGTGTAGATCTGCGTCGTCGAGAGCGAGGCGTGGCCGAGCAGTTCCTGGATGGCGCGCAGGTCGCCGCCGCGGCCGAGCAGGTGGGTGGCGAAGGAATGCCGCAGCGCGTGCGGTGTCGCGGAATCGGGCAGGCCGAGTGCACCGCGCAAGCTCTCCACCGCGAGCTGGATGATGCGCGGGGAGAGGGGGCCGCCCTTGGCGCCGACGAAGAGCGGGCCCTGCGGCGGCAGAGTCCACGGACAGAGCGCGAGATAGGCGGCGATGGACTCGACGACCACCGGCAGGACCGGAACCATGCGGGTCTTGCTGCCCTTGCCGATGACGGTGAGCGTATCGCCCGCACGGGCCGGGGCCTGAGCGCGGGCCAGGGACAGCGCCTCCGAGATGCGCAGGCCGCAGCCATAGAGCAGCGAGAGAACGGCGGCGTCGCGGGCGAAGATCCAAGGATCGCGGATGTCGCCGGCCCGCGTTTCGGCTTTGGTGACGGCGCGCGCCGCGCGTGCTTCCAGCGGCCGGGGCAGAGCCTTGCCGATGCGGGGGCCGCGTGTCGCGGCGAAGGCGGCGGCGGTGAGCCTTCCCGTCCGCTCGCCGAAGCGGGCGAAGGAGCGCAGCGCTGCGAGCTGGCGCATCAGCGTGCGGTTGCCGACCTCCTCGCGCCGGCGCCGGCCCAAAAAGGCGCGCAGATCGGCCGGCTTCAGGGCGGCGATGTCGGCGACGCTCGGGGCGCCGCCGAGATGGTCTGTGAGGAAGTTCGCGAACTGGCGCAGATCGCGGGAATAGGCTTCCAGCGTCTTCGGCGAGAGCCGGCGCTCATGGGCGAGATGATCGAGCCAGGCGCGGGCGAGGGTATCGAAATCGGACATGATCAGCCTGAGCCTCGCATCGGCGCGGAGCATGACGGCGCAACCTTAACGCCTCGCGAAGGGGCGACCTCAACGCTTCGGGCAGGCGAAGGGCATGAAGGTGCTGGCCATGCCCTGGTTCATGCCCATCACGACCATGATGTTGGCGAGGTTCAGTTCCTCGGCGCTGCGCGGGCAGACCTCGCCCTTGATGCTGCAGCCGGAGGCGAGAAAGGCCTCATGGGCGTCGAGAAAATCCTGGCCAAGTCCTTTCCGCCCCAGCCTCGACAGCGCCTCGGCATAGGCCTTGGTGTAGCGCTCGCATTTGATCGCCGGCCAGTTTTCGGGGGGCGTCGGCTGGGCCTGCACCGGAGCGGCGAAGGTGGCAGCGGAAAGCAGAATGGCGCCGGAGAGGCGGGCGGCGAAGGGCATGGCGGTCTCGGATCTGCGGCCGGAGGGCGGCAGACATCATGCGATCGGGGCCATGGCAAGGCAGGCGGTTGTCGCCATGGCGGGCAGAGGCTAGGCACGGGCGATGAGCGGCGAAGCGGATCGGGCGGAGGATGGTGGCACCGTCGAGGTGCTGATCCCGCTCGCGCTCGACCAGGCCTATAGCTATGCCGTGCCGCCCGGTCTCGTGCTGGCGCCCGGAGATGTGGTGCAGGTGCCGCTCGGGCCGCGCCAGACGGTCGGCGTCGTCTGGGAGCGGGGCGCGGGGCGCGGCGGCAATCTCAAGGCCGTGACGGCCAAGCTCGACATGCCGCCGCTCGACGGCGCGCTGATGAAGCTGGTCGACTGGGTCGCCTGGTACACGCTCGCTCCCAAAGGATCCGTGCTGGCGCTGGCGTTGCGTCGGCCGCCCGAGGACGGCCCAGAGCGCCCGAAGCTGGGCGTCCGGCTCGTCGGCGCGCCCCCGGCACGGATGACGCCGGCGCGGGCGCGGGCGATCGCGGCCGCGGAAGGCGGGCTGCTCATCGCCAAGAGCGCGCTCGCGGAAGCGGCTTCGGTCAGTGCGGCGGTGATCGATGCGCTCGTCGATGCCGGGACCTTCGCCGTCGAGCCGCTGCCACGCGAGGCGGTGGCGGCCATGCCCGATCCGGACCATGCCGCGCCGGCGCTGTCGGAGGACCAGGCGGCGGCGGCGGCGGCGCTCGTCGCCTCGGTCAGGGCCGCGACCTATGGGGTGACGCTGCTCGAGGGCGTCACCGGTTCGGGCAAGACGGAGGTCTATTTCGAGGCGGTTGCCGAGGCGGTGCGGCTCGGGCGCCAGAGCCTGATCCTGATGCCCGAGATCGCGCTCACGGCGCAGTTCATCGACCGCTTCGAGGCGCGTTTCGGCGTCCGTCCCGGGCTGTGGCATTCGGCTGTGACGGGCCGCAGGCGCGAGCGCCTGCAGGCGGCGATCGCCAGCGGCGAGGCGAAGGTGGTGGCGGGCGCGCGCTCGGCACTGTTCCTGCCCTATCGCGATCTCGGCCTGATCGTGGTCGATGAGGAGCACGAGGCCGCCTACAAGCAGGAGGACGGTGTCGCCTACCACGCCCGCGACATGGCGGTGGTGCGCGGGCGCATTGAAAACGCGCCTGTGATCCTGACCTCGGCGACGCCGTCACTGGAAACCCGCGTCAATGCCGAGCGCGGCCGCTACACCCATCTCAAGCTGCCCGAGCGCTTCGGTGGGCGGACGCTGCCGACGCTCGGTCTCGTCGATCTGCGCCAGGACAAGCCGCCGCGCGGGCGCTGGATCTCGGACACGCTGGCGAAGGCGATGACCGCCAATCTGGAGGCCGGCGAGCAGTCCCTGCTGTTCCTGAACCGGCGCGGCTATGCGCCGCTGACGCTGTGCCGCGACTGCGGCCACCGCTTCCAGTGCCCGAACTGCTCGGCCTGGCTGGTCGATCATCGCTTCCGGCGCGCGCTGGTCTGCCACCACTGCGGCCATGTCGAGCGCCGGCCGCATGAATGCCCGCAATGCCATGCGCAGGAGAGCCTAACCGCCTGCGGGCCGGGTGTGGAGCGTCTGGCGGAGGAGGTGGCGACGCTGTTTCCGCAGGCGCGGGGCATCGTGCTGTCGAGCGATTTCCCGGGCGGGACCGAGCGCCTGAAGACCGAACTGATGGCGGTCGCCTCGGGTGAGTTCGACATCGTCATCGGCACGCAGCTCGTGGCCAAGGGGCACAACTTCCCCGGCATGACGCTGGTCGGCGTGGTCGACGCCGATCTCGGCCTGACATCCGGCGATCCGCGCGCGGCCGAGCGCACCTTCCAGGTGCTGCGGCAGGTGACGGGCCGGGCCGGACGTGGCGAAAAGCCCGGCCGCGCCCTGCTGCAGACGCATGACCCGGCCCATCCCGTGCTGAAGGCGCTGGTCTCGGGCGATCCGGAGCGGTTTTATGCCGCAGAGATCGCCGCGCGCGAGGCGGCGGGGCTGCCGCCCTTCGGGCGCCTGGCGGCGCTGATCGTCTCGGCCAACAACCAGCCCGAGGCCGAGGCGCATGCGCGCGCTCTGGCGCGCTGCGCCGAGGCGCCGGAGGGCGTGGCCGTGCTCGGCCCGGCCGAGGCGCCGCTCGCCGTGCTGCGCGGGCGCCACCGCATGCGGCTGATCGTGAAGACGGAGCGGGGTGTGGATCTCCAGGCCTATCTGCGCGGCTGGCTCGCCCGCTGCGGCAAGCCGAAGGGCTCGGTGCGCGTGGCGGTCGATGTCGATCCGCAGAGTTTCCTCTGAAGGTCGGTCGGTTCCGGCCGGCCCTGTCGCCACGCCTCCGAAAGGACCGGCAAAACCGTGTCTTGGATCGGCATCAACGGATTGCGCGCCCCAAAACCACATGCTAGTGCACCGCCACATTTAGGTCGCGAAGCCGTCTTGCCGGGTTCACGTCCGTGATACATCGCAGCGCCGGGACCTTGCACTCCGCCTTCGCCCGAAGGCCGCCGGGGCGGTCCCATGAAACGAGAGATTTGACGCGTGGCTGAAGGCGGATCGCAAGGATCACTGGTTTCGGGCGTGGCCGGTCGCTACGCCACGGCCCTGTTCGAACTGGCCAGCGAGGCCAATGCTGTCGATGCCGTCACTGCCGATCTCGACAGCTTCTCGGCCCTGCTGGCCGACAGCGAGGATCTGCGGCATCTCGTCGGCAGCCCCGCCTTCTCGGCGGAAGAGCAGACCGGCGCGATCAAGGCCGTGCTCGCCAAGGCCGGCCTCACGGGTCTCGCCGGCAATTTCATCGGTCTCGTCGCCAGCAAGCGCCGCCTGTTCGCGCTGCCGGGCATGATCACCGCCTACAAGGCGCTCGTCGCCCAGGCCAAGGGCATCGTCAGTGCCGAGGTCACGCTGGCCGAGACGCCGGCGCCCAAGCGCGTCGACGAGATCCGGGCCGCGCTGGCCGCCGTCGCCGGCAAGGATGTGGACGTCGCGATCAAGGTCGATCCGTCGCTGATCGGCGGGCTCGTCGTGAAGATGGGCTCCCGCATGGTCGACGCCTCGCTGAAAACCAAGCTCAATTCAATTCGTCTTGCCATGAAAGAGGTCGGCTGATGGAAATCCGCCCCGCTGAAATCTCCGCGATCCTGAAGGCCCAGATCTCCAATTTCGGGTCCGAAGCTTCCGTCACCGAAGTCGGCCAGGTTCTCTCCGTCGGCGACGGCATCGCCCGCGTCTACGGCCTCGACAAGGTCCAGGCCGGTGAGATGGTCGAGTTCGAGACCGGCGTGCGCGGCATGGCGCTCAACCTCGAGAGCGACAATGTCGGCGTCGTGATCTTCGGTTCCGACCGCGAGATCAAGGAAGGCCAGACGGTCAAGCGCACCGGCGCCATCGTCGACGTGCCGGTCGGCAAGGAGCTGCTCGGCCGCGTCGTCGACGCGCTCGGCAACCCGATCGACGGCAAGGGCCCGATCAAGGCGACCCAGCGCGCCCGCGTCGACGTCAAGGCGCCCGGCATCATCCCGCGCAAGTCGGTTCACGAGCCGATGGCGACCGGCCTGAAGGCGATCGACGCCCTGATCCCGATCGGCCGCGGCCAGCGCGAGCTGATCATCGGCGACCGCCAGACCGGCAAGACCGCGGTGGCGCTCGACACGATCCTGAACCAGAAGGCCAACAACGAGACCGGTGACGAGAGCCAGAAGCTCTACTGCGTCTATGTCGCGATCGGCCAGAAGCGTTCGACCGTCGCCCAGTTCGTGAAGGTGCTCGAAGAGCGCGGCGCGCTGGAGTACTCGATCGTGATCGCGGCGACCGCCTCGGACGCGGCCCCGATGCAGTTCCTGGCGCCCTTCGCCGGCTGCGCCATGGGCGAGTATTTCCGCGACAACGGCATGCACGCCGTGATCATCTATGACGACCTCTCTAAGCAGGCCGTCGCCTACCGCCAGATGTCGCTGCTGCTGCGCCGCCCGCCGGGCCGCGAGGCCTATCCGGGCGACGTGTTCTATCTCCACTCCCGCCTGCTCGAGCGCGCGGCGAAGATGGGCGAGGACGCCGGCCTCGGCTCGCTGACGGCGCTGCCGGTCATCGAGACGCAGGCGAACGACGTGTCCGCCTACATCCCGACCAACGTGATCTCGATCACCGACGGCCAGATCTTCCTCGAGACCGATCTGTTCTACCAGGGCATCCGCCCGGCGGTGAACGTCGGCCTTTCGGTGTCGCGCGTCGGCTCGGCCGCGCAGACCAAGGCGACGAAGAAGGTCGCCGGCAAGATCAAGGGCGAACTCGCGCAGTATCGCGAGATGGCCGCCTTCGCGCAGTTCGGCTCGGACCTCGACGCCGTGACGCAGCGCCTGCTCAACCGCGGCGCCCGCCTGACCGAGCTCCTGAAGCAGCCGCAGTTCTCGCCGCTGAAGATGGAAGAGCAGGTCGTCGTGATCTATGCCGGCGTCAACGGCTATCTCGACGCCCTGCCGGTCGCCAAGGTCCGCGCCTTCGAGGACGGGCTGCTGGCGCTGGTTCGCGGCAAGCATGCCGACATGCTGGCCGAGATCGGCAAGTCGAAGGATCTGTCCGACGCCAATGCCGCGAAACTGAAGGACATCGTGAGCGACTACGCCAAGTCGTTCTCGTAACCGCCGATACGGGCGCAGCGGGGCAGGCCGTCTCGCTGCGCAGTCGCTCTGGATTGCTTCGTCGCTGAACAGTGACGGGTAGAGGGTCAAGACCGGATGCCGTCCCTTAAGGACCTACGAAACCGCATCGCTTCCGTGAAGGCGACGCAGAAGATCACCAAGGCCATGCAGATGGTCGCGGCCGCGAAGCTGCGCCGGGCGCAGGCCGCGGCCGAGGCCGCCCGCCCCTATGCCGAGCGCATGGAGACGGTGCTGGCCAATCTCGCCTCGGGCGTGACCGGCGCGAGCGCGCCGCGCCTGATCGCCGGCACGGGCTCGGACAAGGTGCATCTGCTCGTCGTCTGCACCGCCGAGCGCGGCCTGTGCGGCGCCTTCAACTCCTCGATCGCCCGCCTGGCGCGCGACAAGGCGGTGGCGCTCAAGGCCGAGGGCAAGACGGTCAAGATCATCTGCGTCGGCAAGAAGGGCTATGACCTGCTTCGCCGGCAGTTCGAGAAGGACATCATCGAGCTGATCGACCTGCGCTCCTTCAAGCAGGTCGGCTACGTCAATGCCGAGACGATCGCCCAGAACGTGCTGTCGCGCTTCGCGGCCGGCGAGTTCGACGTGGCGACCCTGTTCTTCTCGAAGTTCAAGTCGGTGATCTCGCAGATCCCGACGGCCCAGCGGATCATCCCGGCCGAGATCCCCGCCGGGACCAAGACGACCGAGGCGGTCTACGACTACGAGCCGGACGAGGGCGAGATCCTCGAGACCCTGCTGCCGCGCAACCTCACCGTCCAGGTGCTGCGCGCGCTGCTCGAGAACGCCGCCTCCGAACAGGGTGCCCGCATGTCGGCGATGGACTCCGCCACGCGCAACGCCGGCGAGATGATCAAGAAGCAGACGCAGCTCTACAACCGCTCGCGCCAGGCGATGATCACCAAGGAACTGATCGAGATCATCTCCGGCGCGGAAGCGCTCTAACCGCCTGAATTGAGGCCGGCGCGCCGGCTTTGTCGACACGCTGAACGCGAATCCGAGGTTATCACCATGGCCAAAGCCGCTACGAAGAAGACCGCCGCCGAGAAGCCCGCCAACACCGGCACCGGCCGCATCGCGCAGGTCATCGGCGCCGTCGTCGACGTCCAGTTCGACGGCGCGCTGCCGGAGATCCTGAACGCGCTCGAGACGACCAATCTCGGCAACCGGCTCGTCCTCGAGGTCGCCCAGCATCTCGGCGAGAACACGGTCCGCACCATCGCGATGGACTCGACCGAAGGCCTGGTCCGCGGCCAGTCGGTGACCGACACCGGTGCCCCGATCGCCGTGCCGGTCGGCGACGAGTGCCTCGGCCGCATCATGAACGTCATCGGCGAGCCGATCGACGAGGCCGGCCCGATCATGACGACCGCCACCCGCGGCATCCACCAGCCGGCTCCGTCCTATGCCGAGCAGGCCACGGATGCGCAGATCCTGGTCACCGGCATCAAGGTCGTCGACCTGCTGGCTCCCTACGCCAAGGGCGGCAAGATCGGCCTGTTCGGCGGGGCCGGCGTCGGCAAGACCGTGCTGATCATGGAGCTCATCAACAACGTCGCGAAGGCCCATGGCGGCTATTCGGTGTTCGCCGGCGTCGGCGAGCGCACCCGCGAGGGCAACGACCTCTATCACGAGATGATCGAGTCGGGCGTGAACAAGAAGGGCGGCGGCGAGGGCTCCAAGTGCGCCCTGGTCTACGGCCAGATGAACGAGCCGCCGGGCGCCCGCATGCGCGTCGCTCTCTCGGGCCTGACCGTCGCCGAGGACTTCCGCGACAAGGGCCAGGACGTGCTGTTCTTCGTCGACAACATCTTCCGCTTCACGCAGGCCGGCTCGGAAGTGTCGGCGCTGCTCGGCCGCATCCCGTCGGCGGTGGGTTACCAGCCGACGCTGGCGACCGACATGGGCAACCTGCAGGAGCGCATCACCACCACCAATAAGGGCTCGATCACCTCGGTGCAGGCGATCTACGTCCCCGCGGACGACCTGACCGACCCGGCGCCGGCGACCTCGTTCGCCCACCTCGACGCCACCACCGTGCTGTCGCGCTCGATCGCCGAAAAGGGCATCTACCCGGCGGTCGACCCGCTCGACTCGACCTCGCGCATGCTCTCGGCCGACATCGTCGGCGCCGAGCACTACAGCGTGGCGCGTCAGGTCCAGCAGATCCTCCAGCGCTACAAGGCACTGCAGGACATCATCGCGATCCTGGGCATGGACGAGCTCTCGGAAGAGGACAAGCTCACCGTTGCCCGCGCCCGCAAGATCGAGCGCTTCCTGTCGCAGCCCTTCTTCGTCGCGGAAATCTTCACCGGCTCGCCGGGCAAGCTGGTCGCGCTCGAAGATACGATCAAGGGCTTCAAGGGCCTGGTCGAAGGCAAGTACGATCACCTGCCGGAGGCCGCCTTCTACATGGTCGGCTCGATCGACGAAGCCATCGAGAAGGCCCAGCGCCTGGCGGCGGAAGCGGCCTGAGGATCGTCATTCTCGGGCTCGGCCCGAGAATCTCACGACCAGACGACGCTGGTTTCCGGGATGGCCGGGTCAAGCCCGACCATGACGAGCCGAGGAGAGATATACGATGGCCACCTTCAAGTTCGAACTCGTCTCGCCGGAGCGCATCCTGTTCTCGGGCGACGTCGTCAGCGTCATCATCCCGTCGATCGAGGGTGAGATGACGGTTCTGGCCGGCCACGCGCCGCTGGTCGCGACGCTGAAGGCGGGCATCGTGTTCGTCCAGACGACCGGCAACAACGGCAAGGAATTCTTCGTCAATGGCGGTCTCGTCGAGATCAACGCCGCCTCGACGACGATCCTGGCGGAGCAGGGCCGCTTCCTCGAGGACGTCAACGCCGCTGTGCTCGACCAGGAAATCCTGAGCGCCGAGACCAAGCTGACCGGCTCGAAGGACGAGGACGAGAAGAAGCGCCTGCATGACACGCTGGTGCAGCTGCGCGAGTTCAAGCACGTCTTCGAGACCCGCAAGGCAGCCTGAGAGCTACCGCAGGCAAGACGATCGAGGGGCCGCGCGAGCGGCCCTTTCTCGTTGTCAGGCGTAGCTGATGAACTCTAGCAGGGAGCCGTCGGGATCGCGGAAATAGACGCTGGTGCCCGCGCCGCCGCGGCCGAAGCGCTGCACGGGGCCAAGTTCCACCGGCACATTGCAGGCGGCCAGATGCGCGACCGCGTCCGCGATCGGCCCGTCCCAGCGAAAGCACAGATCGCTCCCGCCGGGTGGGACGGGGAGCCTCGCCTTCGGTTCCGGCTGGAGCCCCGGACCGTGGCAGTTCAGCTGCGCGGCTCCGATCCGGTAGACGAAACCCGCCCCGTTCAAGACCACGGCCGCCCCGAGAACATCCCGATAGAAGGCGTTCGAGCGCTCCCAGTCCGAAACATGGATGACGCAATGGTCGAAGCTGATCGCGTCCATGGCCATCCCTCGCTGAACTCGTGCAGTGCCGCCGCCGAGCTTGCGCCTACTCACCCATCGCGATCAAGCTGGCGTTGCCCCCGGCTGCGGCCGTGTTGATCGTCACCGTCTGTTCCGTTGCGAAGCGCATCAGATAATGCGGGCCGCCGGCCTTCGGCCCGGTGCCCGAGAGGCCATGGCCGCCGAAGGGTTGCACACCGACCACGGCACCGATGATGTTACGGTTGACATAGATGTTGCCGGTGGAGAGCCGGCTGGTGACCTGTTCGATCGTGGTCTCGATGCGCGAATGAACGCCGAGCGTGAGGCCGTAGCCGGTCGCCTCGATGTCGTGGATGACCCTGTCGAGTTCGCCGGCCTTCCAGCGCACGACGTGCAGGATCGGGCCGAAGTGCTCGCTTGTGAGGTCGGCGACGCTGCCGAGCGACACGACATGCGGCGCGACATAGGTGCCGCCGAGGGCGGGCGTCTGGCCGGCCCATGCGACGCGGCCGAGCTTGCGCATGGCGTCGATATGGGTGTCGAGCCGGTGCTTGGCGGCGGCGTCGATGACCGGGCCAATATGGGTGTCGATCGCGCGCGGGTCGCCGAGCTTCAGCTCGCGGGCGGCGCCGGTGATCATCTCGATCATCTTATCGGCGACATCGTCCTGGACGACGAGCAGGCGCAATGCCGAGCAGCGCTGGCCGGCCGAGCGGAAGGCCGACATCACGACGTCGTCGGCAACCTGTTCGGCCAGCGCGGTGGCGTCAACGATCATGGCGTTGAGGCCGCCGGTCTCGGCGATCAGCGGGACGATGGGTGAGTCCTTGGCCGCAAGCGCGCGGTTGATCGCGCGGGCGGTCGTCGTCGAGCCGGTGAAGGCGACGCCAGCGACCTCCTTATGCGCGACGAGGGCCGCGCCGACCGCGCCATCACCCGGCACGAGATGGAGCGCAGAAACGGGAATGCCGGCCTCGTGCAGGAGGCGCACGGTCACGGCCGCGATGAGCGGCGTCTGCGGCGCCGGCTTGGCGACGACGCTGTTGCCGGCGACGAGCGCGGCCACGATCTGGCCCGCGAAGATCGCGAGCGGGAAGTTCCAGGGCGCGATGCAGAGGAAGGCGCCGCGCCCGCGGAGGATCAGGCGGTTGTCCTCGCCGGTCGGGCCGGGCAGGGCGGTCGGCGTCGCGAGCTTCGCCTCGGCTTCGGCCGCGTAGTAGCGGCAGAAATCGACCGCCTCCCGCACCTCCGAGAGGGCATCGTCGAGCGTCTTGCCCGCTTCGGCCTGAAGCAGGGCGAGCAGCAGGCCGCGCCGCGCCTCCATCAGGTCCGCGGCCTTGCGCAGGGCGGCGGCGCGCGTGCGGGCCGGGGTGGCGTTCCAGGCGGGGAAGCCCGCCGTCGCCGCCGCCACGGCGCGTGCCGCCGTCGTCGCGTCGGCTTCCGCGACGCGGCCGATGACGTGGTTGTCGATCGGCGAGCGCACATCGCGGGCCGTGCCGCCGGCGCTCGCGCCATCGATGATCGGGGTGGCCTCCGGGAAGGGCTTGGCGACCGCCGCCGCGATCTCCGCCAGCAGGGCTTCCAGGCTCTCCGCATGGCCGAGTTCGACGCCGGCCGAGTTCTTGCGGGAGGGCCCGAAGAGGTCCGCCGGCAGCGGGATGCGGCGATGCCGGGCCGCGCCGGGCTGGCCGATGATGTCCGCCGGCGGGACGAGCAGCTGCGCCACGGGCACGTCGGGATCGCCGGAGACGCTGACGAAGGAGGAGTTGGCGCCGTTCTCGAGCAGGCGCCTCACCAGATAGGCGAGCAGGTCCTGATGCCCGCCGACCGGCGCATAGGTCCGGCAGGCGAAGCCCTCGGGGCCGGCGAGGAGTTTTTCGTAGAGCGCCTCGCCCATGCCGTGCAGGCGCTGGAACTCGAAGCCCTCGGACGATCCCGCCATCTCGGCAACGGTCGCGACCGTTTGGGCGTTGTGGGTGGCGAACTGGGGAATGATGCGCGGCCGCAGGGCCAGCAGCTGGGCGGCGCAGGCCTCGTAGTTCAGGTCGGTCATCGCCTTGCGGGTGAAGACCGGATAGTCGGCCAGGCCGCGCTCCTGGGCGCGTTTGAGCTCGGTGTCCCAATAGGCGCCCTTGACGAGCCGCACCATCATGCGCCGGCCATGGGCCTCCGCGAGCCTGCCGATATGGTCAATGACCGCCGAGGCGCGCTTCTGATAGGCTTGGATGGCAAGGCCGAAGCCGTCCCACTCTGCCAGCGAGGGATCGGCGACGACCGCGTCGATGATGTCGAGCGACAGCTCGAGCCGGTCGGCCTCTTCGGCATCGACGGTAAAGTTGAGGTCGTAGCGCTTGGCCTGGCGGGCGAGCTCGATGACCTTGGGCGTCAGCTCGGCCAGGACGCGCTCGCGGTTGGTGGCGTCGTAGCGCGGATGGAGCGCCGAGAGCTTGACAGAGATGCCCGGCCGGTTCGGCAGCGGGGCATTGCCGGCCGAGCGGCCGATGGCGTCGATGGCCGCGGCGTAGGAGGCGAAGTAGCGATCTGCGTCTCCTTGCGTCCGGGCGCCTTCGCCGAGCATGTCGAAGGAGTAGCGGTAGAGCTTGCCGCTCTTCGAGCCGGCACGCTTCAGTGCCTCCTCGATGGTCTGGCCGAGCACGAAGTGGTTGCCCATGACGCGCATGGCCTGGCGGGTGGCGGTGCGCACCGTCGGCATGCCCAGCCGCTTGGCGAGACCGCCGATGATGCTGGTCGGGGTCTCGCCCGGCTGGATGACCCGGGCCGTGATGCCGAGCGCCCAGGCCGAGGCCGAGACGAGGAAGGCATCCGATTTCGATTCGTGATGGGCGAAGTCGCCCTGGCCGAGCTTATCCTCGATCAGCCGGTCGGCGGTGGCGGCGTCGGGCACGCGCAGCAGGGCCTCGGCCAGGACCATCAGGGCCAGGCCCTCGCGGGTGGAGAGCGAATACTCCCGCAACAGCTCCTCGATGCCGCCGAGCCCGACCTTGCGGCTCCGGATCGCCTCGATCAGCTCCGTCGCGCGGGCATCGATGCGGGCCTTGGCCGCCGGTTCGCGGCGCGCACCGGCCAGCAGCCTTGCGGCGATCGCCCCGTCATCTTCGGCATAGGGGGCACGGAAGGGCGGAAGAGGGGCGGCCATGAAGGGCTCCGAACCGGTGCGGCGGATGATCTGAAGAATCGTCCGGCTTGGACCTCATTTCAATTGGCTGTTTCGGCCATAGAGCTTTATCTTTTCCGGTCTTATCGGCCTCCAGCAGAGTTTCATCCCATGCTCGATCGAACCGACCGCCGCATCCTGTCGCTGATCCAGGGGGATGGCCGCATGGCCGGCGTCGAGTTGGCCGAAAAGGTCGGGTTGTCGCCGACGGCAGCCGGAGAGCGGCTGAAGCGGCTGACGCGCGAGGGCTACATCACCGGCTATCGCGCGGCGCTGGATCCGCTGAAGCTCGGGCTCAACCTGCTCGTCTTCGTCGAGGTCTATCTGGACAAGACCACGCCCGATGCGTTCGAGCGTTTCGCCGCGGCGGTGAAGCGAGCGCCGGAGGTTCTGGAGTGCCACATGGTGGCAGGCGGGTTCGACTATCTGGTCAAGACCCGCGTCGCCGACATGAACGCCTATCGCCGCTTTCTTGGCGAGGTGCTGCTAGCGCTGCCGGCGGTGCGCGAGACACGTACCTATGCGGTGATGGAAGAGGTGAAGACCGACGGCGCGCTGCCATTGTGAGCCGCGCGCCGCCGGGAAGGCGTCACTCCGCTTGATGCGTGACGGCGGGCTGGTTGCGGGTCTTCCAGAGCGAGAAGACCACGCCGCCGAGGATCAGCGCCAGCGTCACGCCGAGCGAGATCGCGGGGTCGACCTTGCCGAAGATCTGGTTCCAGAAGATCTTGCCGCCGATGAAGACCAGGACAAGGGCCAGCGCCGTCTTAAGATACTCGAAGCGGTGAACCATCGCGGCCAGCGCGAAATAGAGCGCACGCAGGCCGAGGATCGCCATGATGTTGGCGGTAAAGACGATGAACGGATCCGTCGTGATCGCGAAGATCGCCGGCACCGAGTCCACCGCGAAGATGAGGTCGGCGATGTTGATCACCACCAGCGCCAGGAACAGCGGCGTGGCGTAGATCAGCGTGCGGCCGGTCACAGAATCCGGCAGCCGGACGAAGAAGCGCTCGCCATGCAGGCTGTCGGTGACCCGCATGTGCTTCTTGAAGAAGATGATGAGCTTGTTCTTCGACATGTCCGGCTCGGCCTCCGGCACGACCAGCATCTTGATGCCGGTCACGATCAGGAAGGCGCCGAAGATGAAGAGGATCCAGTCATACTCCTGCACCAGCGCCGCGCCGATGCCGATCATCAGGCCGCGCAGGATGATCACCGCGATGATGCCCCAGACCAGGGCGCGGTACTGATAGCGGCGCGGGATTGCGAAGAAGGTGAAGATCAGCGAGATGACGAAGACGTTGTCGATCGACAGCGCCTTCTCGATGAAGAAGCCGGTGAAATAGGTCACGCCGGCATGGGTGCCGTCGGTCGTCTTGAGGTTGCCGGTTTCGAAGGCCCACCAGACGACGGCGCCGTAAAGACAGGCGAAGCCGATGTAGAACGCCGACAGCCGCAGGCTCTGGGCGATGCCAATCTCACGGTCGCCCCGGTTGAGCAGGCCGAGGTCGAAAGCGAGCAGGGCGAAAACGATTGCGAGGAAGCCGCTCCACATCCAGAGCGGCTTGCCGAGCCAGTCGGCAAGCAGAAATTCCATGTCCGGGCGCCTATGGGTTTGGGTTGATGTCGAAGGCGGTTCCGACATCGCGGCCATGTCATCCAGACATGCTCCGCCAGAGGGGCCCGGTACCGCCGAGTCGGCAGATGGGGTCGTCCGACCGGACCGACAAGAGGTTCCTCGCCAAATTTTTGCCATGGAGTCGCCTCGCGGCCGGCGCAGGCGGTGATTGGCGCTTGACCGGCGCGGCGGCTCCGTCAGTGTGGAGATCACGGCACGACATTTGCTCCTCGCGCCGACCGATCAGTTTTCGAACCCGACAGGAGAGATCGATGCCCGCCCCGTCCCGCCCGACCGTTCTCGGACGCCTGCGCGCCTGCGCCGGGCGCCTCGTCCTCGCTGCCGGGCTGGCTTCCGCGCTGGGAGGCCTCGCCTCCACCGCGCAGGCGCAGACGCCCGTCCGCTTCACGCTAGACTGGCGCTTCGAGGGCCCGGCCGCGCTGTTTCTGATGGGGATCGAGAAGGGCTACTTCAAAGCCGAGGGGCTCGACGTCACCATCGACACGGGCAACGGCTCGCGCGAAGCGATCCCGCGGGTGGCCTCCGGCACCTATGATGTCGGCTTCGGCGACGTGAACTCGCTGATCCGTTTCCGCGACGAGAACCCGACCATCGACCTCAAGGCGGTGATGATGGTCTATGACAAGCCGCCCTTCTCGATCGTCGGGCGCAAGAGCCGCGGCATCACTTCCGACGCCAAGAGCCTCGAGGGTAAGAAGTTCGGCGCCCCCGCTGCGGACGCCGCCTTCGCGCAATGGCCGATCTTCAAGGCGGTCAACAAGCTCGACGACAGCAAGATGCGGCTGGAGAATGTCGGCTTTCCGGTGCGCGAGCCGATGCTCGCCTCGGGCGAGGTCGACGCCGTCTTCGGCTTCGCCAACTCCTCCTACATCAATCTCAAGTCGCGCGGCGTCCCGGTCGACGATATCGTCGTGATGCTGATGTCGGATTACGGCGTCGAGCTCTACGGCAACGTCATCATGGTCTCGCCGAAATTCGCGGCCGAGAAGCCCGAAGCCGTGCGCGGCCTGCTGCGGGCGATCACGAAGAGCGTGAAGGATACCGTCGCCAATCCCGAACTCGGCGCGCAGCTCGTGATCAAGCGCAACGACGTCGCCAAGGTCGATGTCGAACTCGAGCGGCTGAGGATGACGCTCCAGCAGAACGTGATGACGCCCTGGGTCAAGGCCAACGGCTTCGGCGGCATCGACAAGGCGCGCTGGGCCAAGGCGCTCGACCAGATCGCGCTCACCTTCACCTTCAAGGACAAGGCCAAGGCCGGCGACGCCTTCACCGACGCCTTCCTGCCGGCCTCGGCCGAGCGGGTGTTTTGAGTTTCTGCAAGACGGATCCTCACGAAGACCGACCCTCAACGGTCATCCCGGACAAGCCGCTTCAGCGGCGCCGATCCGGGATCCACGCCTGAACCTTTCCGGCATGGATCCCAGGTCTCCGCGGAGTTCATCCTTGGGCCGATCGACGATCGGACCCCGAGGGCTCCGCCCGGGGTGACGGCGCTTGGAAAGAGCCCGATTGACCGCCTTCGTCGAACTTCACGATGTCACCCATGTCTATGGCGGCGGCGAGGGGCCTCCGGCGGTCGCCGGCCTGTCGCTGAAGGTGCGCGAGGGCGAATTCGCCGCAATCGTCGGCCCCTCGGGCTGCGGCAAATCGACGATGATGAAGCTTGCGACCGGGCTGCAGCGGCCGAAAGCCGGCAGCGTGATCGTGGATGGGCGCGAGGTCGCCGAGCCGATCAAGATCACCGGCATGGCCTTCCAGAACCCGGTGATGCTGCCCTGGCGCACGACGCTGCAGAATCTGCTGCTGCCGCTCGAGATCGTCGAGCCGCATCGCTCGCGTCTGCGCGCGAACAAGGCCGAATATGTCGCCCGCGCCGAGATGCTTCTGGAGACGGTCGGGCTCAAGGGCATGGGCTCGAAGTTCCCCTGGCAGCTCTCGGGCGGCATGCAGCAGCGGGCCTCGCTCTGCCGCTCGCTGATCCACGAGCCGAAGCTCCTGATGCTGGACGAGCCCTTCGGGGCGCTCGACGCCTTCACGCGGGAGGAACTCTGGTGCGTGATCCGTGATCTCCACGCCCAACGTGGGGTCACCGTCATCCTGGTGACGCATGACCTGCGCGAGGCGGTGTTCCTGGCCGACCGGGTTTTCTGCATGTCGGCCCGGCCCGGCCGGATCATCGCCGAGCGCGAGATCGGCTTTGCGCGGCCGCGCGACCTCGACGTGACCTACACGCCCGAATTCGCCGAGATCGTTCACGAACTGCGCGGGCATATCCGCGAGGCGAGGGCCGTGGCATGACCCGCTCGACCTGGCTCAAGCTCGCGCCCTATCTCTTCACCTTCGCCTTCTTCGCGATCTGGGAGATCGCCTGTCGCGCCTTGGCGATCTCGGCCTTCATCCTGCCGCCGCCCTCGGCGATCTGGGCGGCGCTGGTGCAGTACCAGAAGCCGCTCTACACCAACGCCTTCCACACGCTCTGGATGACCTCGCTCGGTTTCGGACTGTCGATCCTGTTCGGGCTGGCGCTGGGGCTGCTGGTCGGCTCCTCGAAGCTGATCTATGCCGGGCTCAACCCCCTGCTGGTCGGCTTCAACTCGATCCCGAAGGTCGCGGTCGTGCCGATCCTGGTGATCTGGTTCGGCGTCGGCTGGCTGCCGCCGGTGCTGACCGCCTTCGTGATCTCGTTCTTCCCGATCGTGGTCAATGTCGCGACGGGGCTCGCCACGATCGAGCCGGAGACCGAGGACGTGCTGAAGGCGCTCGGCGCCAGCCGCATGGACATCATGACCAAGGTCGGCATCCCGCGCTCACTGCCCTATCTCTTCGGCGCGCTGAAGGTCTCGATCACCCTGGCCTATGTCGGCTCGGTGATCGGCGAGCAGAACGCCTCCAATCTCGGCCTCGGCAATCTGATCACGCGCGCCTCGGCGGATTTCAACGTGCCGCTGATCTTCGCCGCGCTGATCGTGCTGGCGATCCTGGGCGTGTTCCTGGTCGCGATCGTCGATGTCGTCGAGAGCCGGATGACGGGCTGGGCGAAGCGCTCGCAGCTCGGCAACGCCTGAGTCACGAAGGGGCGGTGCCCCTTCAGACCATGCCGGTCGATTTGAGCTGCTGGTAGGCCTTCAGGATTTCCTGGAGCGTGCCCTCGCGCGAGCGGTCGCCGCCATTTGCGTCCGGATGGAAGCGCTTCACCAGCTCCTTGTACTTCGCCTTGATCGCCGCGGCGTCGGCATTCTCGTCGAGGCCGAGCGCCTCCAGAGCCTTGCGGGCGACCACGCCGACGCGCGGCTCCGGCTGCGACGCGGTCTGGGCCCGCCGCGCGCCGAAGATGTTGAAGGCGTCCTGGACATCGGGCTGCTCGCCGCCGCCCGCGACCCGGCCGCGCTGCGCCATCCGCGCCGCCTTGGAGTTGACGCCGAGTTTCCAGGTCGGCCGGTGCCCGATCGCCGCCTCCTTGGCGTAAGCCGCCAGCGCGTCGTCATCCATGCCGGCGAAATAGTTGTAGGTCGCGTTGTAGGCCTTCACATGCTCCAGGCAGAACAGGAAGAACTTGCCTTCGCGGCCGCGGCCCTGCGGCGCGCGGAACTCGCCGGCGCGCGTGCAGCCGGGATGGTCGCAGCGTGGCGCATCGCCGTCCTCGACCGCTTCTGCTTCGGAAGGGCCGATCCTGATGCGGTCGAACAGGCGCGAGTTGAAGTTCATGGTCGAACGGTTATGAGACTCGGGAAGCGAACCGGCAAGTGCGACGCAGCATGCATCTGCGGGGCTTGACGGCACGGGCACGAACAGAGGGCGAAAGCCCGACGGACTCGTTCAGAAGGGTGGCGCGATCATGACCGGAATGGCCGAACGGATCGCCGCCAAGCTCGAGGCGGCGCTGTCGCCGGAGCGGCTCAACGTGATCGACGAGTCGCACCAGCATCAGGGCCATGGGGGCTGGCGCGAAGGCGGCGAAACCCATTTCAGGGTCGATATCGTGTCGCAGGCCTTCGCCGGCAAGAGCCGGCTCGATCGTCACAGGCTGGTCAACGCCGCCCTGGCGCAGGAACTCGCCGAGCGGGTCCATGCGCTGGCGATCGTGGCGCGCGCGCCGGGCGAGGGCTGACGGCTCCCTCTCGGGAGACTCGGCGCTCAG
This sequence comes from Allobosea massiliensis, assembly GCF_042655245.1. Classification (NCBI taxonomy): domain Bacteria; kingdom Pseudomonadati; phylum Pseudomonadota; class Alphaproteobacteria; order Hyphomicrobiales; family Alloboseaceae; genus Allobosea; species Allobosea massiliensis. Next base: position 70,538 of record NZ_JBHSLU010000009.1, read on the forward strand.
ACTTTCGGCCGCTCCGGCGTGAAGGCGTAGATCGCCGCCGAAGCCAGCAGGAGCCCCGCGAAGGCCCAGTGGAGATGGGCGAAGGTCGTGGCTGCGTCGAGGCCGGCGGCGCGCTGGCTGGCGATGAACCAGCCGGAGCCCGACTGGGCCAGGGCCGCTCCCGCGATGAAGAGGAAGTTGACCGCCGTCATGCCGCGCCCGAGCAGATGGGCCGGGAAGAACAGGCGCGCATGGGCCATCAGGATGGCATAGGTGAAGCCGACGGCGCCGATCAGGGCGAAGAGGGCGACCGCGAGCAGCGACGAGCCCGCGCCGAAGGCCGCCAGCAGCGCGAAGCAGCCTGCCGTACCCAGCGTGCCCCAGAATACCAGCGGCTTGACCCGCCCGAGCGCCTTTTCGAGGCCGCCATAGATGAAGGCGCCGGCCACCATCGTGACGGCCATCGCGGTCGCGGCGTTGCCGGCCGAGACGGCGTCGAAGCCGTGGATGGACGCCATATAGGGGCCGACCCAGAGGCCGCGTGCGGTCGCCAGGATCGCATAGGCCGTCAGCGTGATCGGCGCGAGCAGCCAGAGCGGACGCAGCTTCAGGATGCTGGCGAGGCCGGTGAGGAGGCCTTCCGCCTTGCCCGATGCGCTCTCGGCGCGGGCAGGGTCGCGGATCAGCAGCGCGGCCAGCGCGGTGGCGAGCAGGAAGCAACCTGCCATGACCAGCATCGAGGGGCGCCAGCCGAACCGCGCGGCGGCGATCGCAAGCGGCGCGGCGCCGACGAGGTTGCCGAGAGAGCCGAGGCCGATGAAGACCGAGGTCAGGAAGGCGAAGCGGCCGGGTTCGGCGGTGCGCGCGAAAAGGAACAGGCTCGCCATGAAAATCGGTGCGCAGCCGATGCCGATCAGAGCCATGGCGAGCGTGCCCGACACGGCGCCGGTCGCCTGCGCGAACAGAAAGGCGCCGGCGCTGCCCACCGCCATGGCGGCGGTCACCGTGCGGCGGGGCCCGAGCCGGTCGAGCGCCCAGCCGATCGGGAACTGCGCGATTGCGAAGGTGGTGAACCAGGCCGCACCGAGCAGACCGAATTCGCCCGCGCCGATCGCGAGATCGCTCATCACCGGCTGGGCGATCACGCTCAGGAACGACCGGTAGAAGATCGACAGGAAGTAGGCTGGCAGCAGCGCGAAGAAGACGATCAACGGCCGACCAGCCTCTGAATTCCGGCGGGCCTCGAGCGGATCACTTGATCCGCTCGAGCACCGAGACGTAGTTCGCCACCGCCGAACCGCCCATGTTGAAGATGCCGCCGAGCCGGGCATCCTTCAGCTGCATGCCTTCCGGCGCTTCGCCGACAAGCTGCATGGCGCTGAGCACATGCATGGAGACGCCGGTGGCGCCGATCGGGTGGCCCTTGGCCTTCAGGCCGCCGGACACGTTGACCGGCAGCTTGCCGTCCTTCTGCGTCCAGCCCTCCTTGATGGCGCGGGCGCCGTCGCCTTCCTTGGTCAGACCCATCGCCTCGTATTCGAGCAGCTCGGCGATGGTGAAGCAGTCATGCGTCTCGACGAAGGAGAGGTCGTCGAGCGTGACCCCGGCCTGCGCCAGCGCCTGCTGCCAGGCGCGCGTCGCGCCCTCGAAGCGCAGGATGTCGCGCTTGGAAACGGGGAGAAAATCCTGGACATGGGCCGTGCCACGGAAGCCGACGGCGCGGCGCATGGTCAACGCCGTCTCCTCGTCGGCCAGCACGAGCGCGGCCGCGCCGTCCGACACCAGCGAGCAATCGGTGCGCTTCAGCGGGCCGGCGACGTAAGGGTTCTTCTCGCTCTCCTCGCGGCAGAAGGCGAAGCCGAGGTCCTTGCGCATCTGAGCGTAAGGATTGTCGACGCCGTTTTTGTGGTTCTTTGCGGCGATCATCGCCAGCGCGTCGGACTGGTCGCCATGGCGCTGGAAATAGGCGGCGGCAATGCCGCCGAACACGCCGGCGAAGCCGCCCTGGGTGCCACCTTCCTCGGGAAGATAGGACGCCTTGAGCAGGTTCTTGCCGATCTCGGGTCCCGGCGTCGTGGTCATCTGCTCGACGCCGACGACGAGCACGATCTTCGCCGCGCCGGCCTTGATCGCGCGCACGCCCTGCTGCACGGCGGCGGAGCCGGTCGCGCAGGCGTTCTCGACGCGGGTGGCGGGCTTGAAGCGCAGCGCCGGGTCGGCCTGGAGCACGAGCGAGGCGGTGAAGTCCTGCGCCGAGAAACCGGCGTTGAAATGGCCGAGCACGATCTCGTCGACCTGGTCGGCGGTGATGCCGGCATCGACCAGCGCATCGGTCGTCACCCGAACGATCAGGCTCTCGATCGTCTCCGCATCCTGCTTGCCGAACGGCGTATGGGCCCAACCGACGATCGCAGCGCTCATGACTTCTCTCCCTGCCGACATTCTTCAGGCGTTGGCCGACTTTACCGTCTCATGTGCGCTTGACGCCCGCACCTCGCAAGCGGGCAGGCGCGCATTTCCGGCGTGCATGGAAAGAGGGACCACAATGCGGAACGAGGACGCCTAAAGGGCGATGGAGAGGAGCAGCGCGACACCGCCTACGATCATCGCCATCCCCGCCATTTCGCGTCGGCTGGTGCCCTCGGCGAAGATGCGCCGCGAGGCGATCTGCGCCAGCGGCACCTCGATCAGGGCGAGCGTGCGGACATTGGCGGCGCTCGTCAGCGAGAAGCCGATGAACCAGCATTGGGAAGCCGCCGCGCCGAGGAACCCGGCCGAGAGCGACTTGCGCCAATTGCGCAGACTGGAGATCAGGGCCGGGCGGTTTGCGGCCAGCATGTAGAGCGTCAGCACCAGCGTCTGGAGGAACAGGCCGAGCGCCAGGATGGTGGTCGCGCGGAGGAAGAAGCCGCCTTCCGGCAAGGCCTGGATGGCGCCGCGATAGCCGATCGCCGAGAGCGCGAAGAAGGCGCCGGCGCCGACGCCGAGCAATGCGGGGCGAAGCCCGGCGCGGGTCAGCTTCTCGCCCGGCTTCCAGGACACCACGACGACGCCGGCGGTGGCGATCAGAACCGCCAGGAACTTCAGCGGCGTCAGCGCGTCGCCGAGCAGCAGCGCGCCGAAGATCGCGACCTGGACGGGCTCGGTCTTGGTATAGGCGGTCGTCACGGCGAATGAGCGCTCACGCATCGCCGCCAGCATCAGGGCCGTGGCCGCGATCTGGGTGAGGGCGCCGGCAATGGTGTAGGCCAGGGACGTTCCGCCGACGGCAGGCGGCAGCCGCCCTGCCACGGCACAGACAATGGCCAGAAACAGCAGCGCGAAGGGCAGGCCGAACAGGAAGCGCACCTGCGTCGCGCCGACGACGCCGATGATGTCGGTCAGCGAGCGCTGGGTCAGGTTGCGGGCGGTCTGCAGCAGCGACGCCGCGATTGTCGCGGGAATCCAGAGAAGGGCGAAGCTCACGCGGAAGGTCCGGGGGGCGAGGTATGGCTGAGCTGTAGTGAACCCTCTGCGGCGGCTAGGCAAATCGCTCCGCTGGGGGTAGGTATGCGTGCCAGGGCGGGACATCGTGCCGGCCGTCTCGAAAATGCCGCACGCGTCGCGTTGAACCCTCTTGCCTTCAACCCTCGTCAAGCCAGGTTCAAGACCCGCCCGATGATCGTCTCCCGCCTCACCGCCGCCCTCGTCTTCGGTTCCGTGCTGGTCGGACCGGCCCATGCCGGCACCAGCCTCGTGATCGATGCCGCCAGCGGCGCGGTGCTCTCGGCGGAAAATGCGGGGCAGCCCTGGCACCCGGCCTCGACCACCAAGATGATGACCGCCTATCTCGCGCTGAAGGCGGTGCGGGAGGGGCGCCTCGGGCTGGAGACCGCGATCCCGGCCTCGAAGCTGGCCGCGAGCCAGCCGCGGGTGAAGGTCTACATCAAGGCCGGCCAGGAGGTGACGCTCGACAACGCCCTGCGGATCATGATGGTGAAGTCGGCCAACGACATCGCCTATGTGATCGCCGAGGGCGTCGGCGGCGATGTCGAGCGCTTCGTCGCGATGATGAACGCGGAAGCCGCACGGCTCGGCATGCGCGACAGCCATTTCGTCAATCCCAATGGCTGGCACCATCCTGACCAGCAGACCAGCGCGCGCGATCTCGCCATCCTCGCCATGGCGCTGATGCGCGAATTTCCGGACTATGCGGATTACTGGAACACGCCTGCCGTGCAGCTGGGCAAGCAGGTGCTGAACAACACCAACGGGCTCGTCGGCCGCTATCCCGGGATCGGCGGCATGAAGACCGGCTATGTCTGCGCCTCGGGTTTCAATGTCGTCGCGACGGCGACCCGTGGCGGGCGCACGCTGATCGCCGTCGTGCTGGGCGCGCTGTCGGGCACCGAGCGCACGATCAAGGCGGCGCAGTTGCTGGATGACGGCTTCTCGAAATGGGGCGGAGGCGGATATACCGTCGCGTCGCTGCCGTCGCAGGGGGGGCGCGCGACCAGCATCTGCGGCGATGTGCAGAGCAGGGGTGGCGGGGTCGCCCTCGCCGACGACGCCGACAGCGCGGGTCCGATCGCGGCCCCGGCCAGCGGCGTCGGCGGCAATGCCGATGATGGCGGACGCTTCGCCACCGCCTCTGCGCCGGCCGTCGGCAGCCCTTCCTCCGTCCTGACGCGCCTGCCCTCCGGCAAGATCTCGCTCGGCCCGCGAGCGGAAACCATTCCGGTTCCGGTCGCCTTCGGTCGCACGCCGGCCTCGGCCAGCGCGCCGCTGGCGGCCAATGTCACGGGCGGTGGCGACAGCCGTGTCGCGCGCGGCGGGTCGCCCGTGATCTCGCCTTCGGCGCCGGTTTCGGCCAGCCTGTTCGGGGCTCAGGGCAGCGGGCTCTTCGCCGATCGCGGACGTACGCCCTCGAGCAATGGCGCGATCCCCGGGGCCACGACCGCCTTTGCGCCGAGCGACCCGGAAACGGCGCAGCCCTCGCAGGCCGGCGGCCCGATGCGGCTGCAGGGTGCGATCCAGCCCGGCGCCGCGGCGCCGGCCAGCCTGCGCGCGGGTGCGGCCTCCGGCATCAAGCCACTGCCGCGCCCACCGGCGAAACCGCTGCTGGTGAAGCCCTCCGGCAAGGCCACCCCCGCCACCGCCTCGGCCAAGCCCGCGGCCGCCAAGCCCGCGCAGGCGTCGGCCAAGCCGCAACCGGCCAGGCCGCCAGCCAAGCCCAAGCCCAAGCCCAACAACGACGCCTGAGCATGACGTCTTGAGCGCTGCGGGGGTCGAAACCGCCCGACGGCAGGGCATGGCGATGGCGCTGGTGGCGGCGGCTGCCTATGGCACCAACATCGTCAGCGCGCAGATCGCCGGCCAAGCTGGGCTGAGCGGGCCCCTGCTGGTCTTCTATCGCGTCTTCATCATGCTGGCACTGGTGGGACTGGGGCTGCTGATCTGGCGCTCGTCGCTCTCGGTTCCGCGCGGGGAGCGGCGGGCGCTCCTGCTCTTCGGCGTGATGAGTTCGCTGGTCGGCTCGGCCTATCTCTCATCCGTCGCCTTCCTGCCGGTCACGGTCGCGGCCGTGGTGTTCTTCACCTATCCGGTGCTGATCGTGCTGGCCGAGCCCTTCGTCACCCGCACTCCCTTCCGGCTCGAACGGCTGCTCGCGGCTTGCGCGGCCTTCGTCGGTGTCGCCCTCGTGGTGGGGCCGGATTTTCATGGGCTCGATCCGCGCGGACTGGTGTTGGCGATACTGGCGAGCCTCGGCGCCGCGACCCAGTTCTTCGCCGGTGCCGCGCTGGCGCAGACACCGCTCGCGGCCCGGCTGTTCTGGTCGCACCTGCTCATCCTGCCCGTGACCGCGCTGATCCTGGCCATCACCGGCGGGTTCCAGTCGCCGGCGGCCTTTGCATTGGCCCCGCTCGCCGCGGCGGTGACCATCGGCGGCTATCTCATCGGCTTCCTCTTGCAGGTGGCCGCGATGACGCGGATCTCGCCGGGGGCAGCCGGGCTCGCCTTCTGCGCCGAGCCGGTCTGCGCCGTGCTGATCGCAGCCATAGTCATCGGCGAGCGGCTGGGGCCGCTGCAATATCTCGGCTGCGCCCTTGTCGTGGCGACGCTGGTCATTAATGTAACATTAGAACATAGGCGGCGCCCGGTGGCGCCGGCCTGAACCCCGCCCGAGGCGAGTGCCGTCGTCATGTCTTCTCCGCAAACCTGTCCCGAGCCGTTGCCGCTGACCCTGCTGACCGGGTTTCTGGGGGCCGGAAAGACGACCCTGCTCAACCGCCTGCTGAAAGATCCCGCGCTCGCGCAGACCGTCGTCATCGTCAACGAGTTCGGTGAGGTCGGGCTCGACCACCTGCTGATCCAGGGTGTCGAGGACGGTATGATCCTGCTCGATTCCGGCTGCCTGTGCTGCACGATCCGCGACGACCTGATCGTGACGATGGAAGATCTGCTGCGACGGCGGGACAATGGCCGCATCAGCCCGTTCAACCGGGTCGTGATCGAGACGACGGGACTCGCCGACCCGGCGCCGATCCTCAACGTGCTGATCAACCACCCCTATCTCGCCATGCGCTTCCGGCTCGACGGGGTGGTGACGCTTGTCGATGCGGTCAATGGCATGGCGACGCTTGACGCCCATGAGGAGGCGCGCAAGCAGGTCGTCGCGGCGGACCGCCTCGTGCTGACCAAGACCGAACTGGTCGAGCACCCGGCCGAACTGGCTTCGCTGCGGCAGCGCTTGGCTCTGCTCAACCCCGGTGTCGCGGTGCTCGGCCCGCAGGCGGCGGCGCGTTCGCTCTTTGGCGCCGGCCTCTACGACCTGGCGCTGCGCCCGGCCGAGATCGGCCAGTGGCTGGCCCGCGAAACCCTGCCGGGCGAGCGGCCGCAGCATGATCACGGTCATGGCCATCACGGTCACGGACATCATCATGACCACTGCGGCCACGATCACAGCCATGATCATCACAGCCATGATCACGATCACGATCACCATCACCATCACCATCACCACGACGTCAACCGGCATGACGCCAGCATCCGCGCCTTCGCGCTGACGGCGGAGAATCCGATCCCGCAGGCGACGGTGGACCTGTTCTGGACGCTGCTGCGCTCCGTCCATGGGCCGAAGCTTCTGCGCATGAAGGGGCTGGTGAAGGTCGCCGAGCACCCCGACCAGCCGTTGCTGCTGCATGCCGTCCAGCAGATCCTGCATCCGCCGGTGATCCTCGAGGCCTGGCCCGATGCAGACCGCCGCTCGCGTCTCGTGGTGATCGTCAAGGACATCGAGGAGAGTGTCGTGCAGCGGCTCTGGGCCGCCTTCCTCGGCCAGGCGGGCCAGACAGCAGCCGCCGGCGGCTGAAGCTGGGGCCGTGCGGCCCCGATCTTGAAGCGACCCTCCCGAACGATCGCGGACGGCGCTGGACCTTGCCGATTCGGCACAGCCCCGCCCCAGATCGACCCAGCGCGGCGGAGGCAGATCGCATGGATCGGGTCATGGCGTTGAAGGGCGCGCCCGCCGCGGGCGTGGAGGGCAAGGCGGCGTCGATGGCGCCGCATCAGCCGGACCAGCCCGTTGTCATCGAGGCCAGGCCGCTCTCGTCCTGCGGCGACATCGTCGAGGCCTGGTCGCATCTGGCTGCACGCGCCCTCGAGCCCAACCCCTTCTTCGAGCCAGGCTTCCTGCTCGCGGCCGCGCAGCATCTCGTCGCGTTCCGGGACGTCACGGTGCTCCTCGCCTGGCAGGGAACCGCGGAGGGCCCGCAGCGGCGCCTGCTCGGCTTCGTCCCGGTCTTTCCCCGCCATGGTTTTTTCCTGCCCGATGCGTTGATTGGGCTCTCGGACCGGCGCATCGCCTCGGGGGTGCCGCTCATCGACCGACAACGGGCTGCGGCGGTCATCGACACGCTCCTCTCGCCACGCCGGCAGCGCCTGATTGACGGGCAGGGACTCGTGCTGCGGGCTATCGATCGAGACGGGCCCCTGGCCGCGACCCTCCAGGAAGTGGCCGGGGGCGATCGGCGTGTTGCTCTCTCCGGAACGGTCCTGCCGGCTGGCGGCATGCCGAGGACGGTCATCTCGGCGCATGCGCCGGACAATCCTGCCGGAGTGAAGCTCGTCGAGCCGCGCGCGCAGGCCGATCTTCGGGACGCGGTCGAGATCATTCTGGCACTGGAAGCCTCGGGGGCGCGTGGGCGCGCCGGTGCCGCGACGCTGCACGACACGCGCGAGGTCGGCTTTCTGCGCGCCATGACGCGCTATCTCGCCCGCGGCCGGCAGTGCCGCGTCGGCCTGCTGATGCGGGAGGAGATCCCTCTCGCCGGGGCCGTTCTCATCGGGCGCGGCGCGCACAGCTGGCTCTATCTCGCCGTGGAGAACGAGGCCGAGGCGCACTGGCAGCCGCTGCACGCGCTGCTCGCGGCCATGAGGCGCGCGATGCCGGCGCGGCGGATCATCCTGCCGGCTGATCTCGCCTGGGAGGGAGAGGGCGGCCTCTCCCTTGCCGATCTGCATCTTGCGAGCGGCGCGAGGACGACGCCGCGGGATCTCGCCGGCCGTGCGCGGGAGGCGATCAGGCGGTCCCTGTCGCGGTTGCCGCGCGGCGGCGGTGGCGGGCTCAAGCCTCCGCGCGCAGGAGCCGCCTGACGATCTTGCCCGTCGTCGTCATCGGCAACTCGTCGCGGAAGGCGATCTCGCGCGGGTATTCATGGGCGGACAGCCTGCGGCGGACGAAATCCTGCAGTTCGGCCGCGAGTTCGGGCGTGCCGCGCAGTCCCTCCCTGAGCACAACGAAGGCCTTGACGATCTCGGTGCGCAGCGGGTCCGGCTTGCCGACGACGGCGGCGAGCGCAACCGCGTCGTGCCGGAGCAGGCAGTCCTCGATCTCGCCCGGGCCGATTCGATAGCCCGAGGAGGTGATGACGTCGTCGTCGCGGCCGACGAAGCGGACATAGCCCTCCGCATCCTGGACCGCCTGGTCGCCGGTCTTCATCCAGGTGCCGGTGAATTTGGCCTGCGTCGCGGCCTCGTTGCCCCAATAGCCCAGGAACATCACCGGGTCGGGCCGCCTCACCGCGATCTCGCCCTGCTCGTCGGGTGCGCAGACGGACCCGTCGGGCCGGATGATCGCGACCTCGTGCCCCGGTACCGCCTTGCCGATGAAGCCCGGACGGCTGACGCCGATGGCGGCGCAGGAGGCGAGGACGAGATTGCACTCGGTCTGGCCATAGGCCTCGTTGATGGCCAGCCCCAGCGCCTCGCGGCCCCAGGCCAGTGTCTCCGCGCCGAGCGCCTCGCCTGCAGCCGCGACCGTGCGCAGATTCAGCGCGAAACGCTCGCGCGGCCGCTCGACGCTGCGCAGCATCCGCAGCGCCGTCGGCGGCACGAAGGCGTTGCGGATCCGCAGATCGGCCATCAGGCGGAAGGCCTCCTCCGGCTCGAAGCGCGTCACGGGCCGCGCCACGACCGCGACGCCGAAATGCAGCGCCGGCAGCAGCATGTTGAGCAGGCCGCCGGCCCAGGCCCAGTCGGCCGGCGTCCAGGCCAGGTCGCCTTGCTGCGGCAGGAATTCATGCGGCATCTGCACGCCCGGCAGATGACCGGGCAGGACGCGGTGGCCGTGCAGCGCGCCCTTCGGATTTCCGGTGGTGCCGGAGGTGTAGATCATCAAGGCCGGATCATCGGGGCCGGTGGGCACCGTCGCGAAGTCCGGCGCAGCCTGCGCGAGCAAAGCGTGCCAGTCGAGTGCGCCGCCATCGGCGCCATCGACCGAGACCGTCAGTGCGAGGTCGGGCAGGGGGTGGGCGATCTGCCGGGTCTTGGCGAACCCCGCTGCATCGGTGACGAGAACCTTCGCGCCGGAATCCGTCAGCCGATAGGCGAGTGCGTCGACGCCGAAGAGGGCCGCCAGCGGCACGGCGATGGCGCCGAGGCGATAGGCCGCGAGATGGGCGGTGAGGACGCTGCGGCCCTGCGGCAGCAGGATCGCGATCCGGTCGCCGCGGCGCACGCCGCGGGCCGCCAAAGCACTCGCCAGCCGCATCGAAGCGTCACGCAGCGCGCCGAAACTGACCGGGGCGACCTGCCAGTCCCGCGACACCTCGATGATCGCGGTGCGGTCGGGGTCCAGCGCCGCCCAGCGGTCGCAGACATCCTCGGCGATGTTGTAGCGGGGCGGGATCTGCCAGCGGAAGGCGCGGCGCAGCGCCTCATGGTCGCGAAAATCTGGAAGGATCAAGTCGATGGTCCGGAGGGAGGCGGCAAAATAGGCAGGCGCAGCGGCGCTGTCACCCTGCCCCTACGACAAGCGGCCTCGCCATCCCGGTCGCGTCATGGCAGGCTCCGCTGGACGCATGGCGCGGGGGCGCCGGGCGAGACGAGGCCGAACGATGCAGGATGCCGCCGCTTATCTGGTGATCATGGCCGTTCCGCTGATCGCGGTCATCGCCCTGATCCGCCGCGCCGCGCGCGCGGGAGAGGCGCCGACGAGTGGTGACGGAGGCTGGCTCTCGCGCAACGACGACGGCGACGGCGGGGATGGTGGCGGCGGAGGCGACTGAAGCCTGAGCCACCCTCAGGGTCGCTCCTTCGCCGCGAGCCCGGCGACATCGGCAATGATGCCGTCGAGCTCGAAGTTCTTCGGGGTGTAGACCGCGGCGACGCCCATGTTGCGCAGCGCGTTCTCGTCCTCGGGCGGAATGATGCCGCCGACCACGACCGGGACATCCATGCCGGCGACGCGCAGGCGGGCGGTCACATCGCGCACCAGCGGCAGATGCGAGCCCGAGAGGATCGACAGCCCAATGATGTCGGCTTCGGTCTCCTGCGCCTGGGCGACGATCTCCTCCGGTGTCTGGCGAATGCCGCCATAGCTCACCGCCATGCCGGCATCGCGCGCGCGCACCGCGATCTGCTCGGCGCCGTTGGAGTGACCGTCCAACCCCGGCTTGCCGACGAGGAAGCGCGGCGTGCGGCCGAGCTTCTCGGTGGCGCGGGCGACTGCGGCCTTGACGGTGGCGAGCCCCTCATTGCTGCCGAGTTTGGTCGTGTCGACGCCGGTGGGAGCGCGGTACTCGCCGAAAATCTCACGGAGACTCTGCGCCCATTCGCCGGTGGTGACGCCGGCCTTGGCGCAGGCGATCGAGGCTGGCATGACATTGCGATCTTCCTTCGCCGCCGCCGAGAGCTCGGCCAGCGCCGCTTGCGCCGCCTTGGCTTCCCGGGCCGAACGCCAGGCCTTGAGCCGGCCGATCGCTTCCAGTTCGACGGAATCGGGCACCGTCACCACGCTGCCCTCGCCGGCCGACAGAGGAGAAGGCTCGCTGTTGGTGAACTTGTTGACGCCGATGACGATCTGCTCGCCGCGCTCGATCGCCTCGATGCGGCGCGCGCCATTCTCGACCAGCGCCTTCTTCATGTAGCCGGTCTCGATGGCGGCGAGCGCCCCGCCCATGGCATCGATCGCCGCCAGTTCCGCCAGCGCTGCCGCCTTCAGCTCGGCCACCTTGGCGTCGATCACGGTCGAGCCGTCGAAGATGTCGCCGAACTCGAGCAGGTCGGTCTCATAGGCCAGGACCTGCTGCATGCGCAGCGACCATTGCTGGTCGAAGGGGCGGGGCAGGCCGAGAGCCTCGTTCCAGGCCGGCAGCTGCACGGCTCGCGCGCGGGCCTTCTTCGAGAGCGTCACGGCCAGCATCTCGATGAGGATGCGGTAGACGTTGTTCTCGGGCTGTGGCTCGGTCAGCCCCAGCGAATTCACCTGAACGCCATAGCGGAAGCGGCGCATCGCCTCATCTGCGACGCCATAGCGGCCGAGCGTGATCTCGTCCCACAGCTCGACGAATGCCCGCATCTTGCAGAGCTCGGTGATGAAGCGCATCCCGGCATTGACGAAGAAGGAGATGCGGCCGACGAGCTCGGGAAACTCCTCGGCCGAGACCTCGGGCCGGGCGCGGATCGAATCCAGCAGCGCGATCGCGGTCGCCAGCGCGAAGGAGAGCTCCTGCACCGGCGAGGCGCCCGCCTCCTGCAGATGATAGGAGCAGACGTTGGTCGGGTTCCACTTCGGCATTTCGCGGGTGGTGAACACGACGATGTCGGTGGTCAGCCGCATCGAGGGGCGCGGCGGAAAGACGTAAGTTCCGCGCGAGAGGTATTCCTTGACGACGTCGTTCTGCGTCGTGCCCTGCAGCGCCTTGCGGTCGGCGCCCTGCTCGTCCGCGACCGCGATGTAGAGCGAGAGCAGCCAGGCCGCCGTCGCGTTGATCGTCATCGATGTGTTCATCTGCGCCAGCGGGATCTGGTCGAACAGCGCCCGCATGTCGCCGAGATGGGCGATGGGCACGCCGACCTTGCCGACCTCACCGCGCGCCAGCACATGGTCGGGGTCGTAGCCGGTCTGCGTCGGCAGGTCGAAGGCGACCGAGAGGCCGGTCTGCCCCTTGGCGAGGTTGTTGCGGTAGAGCCGGTTCGATTCCGCAGCGTCTGAATGGCCGGCATAAGTGCGGAAGATCCAGGGCTTGTCGCGCTGCGGGGCACGGCCCGCGGTGGGGTCGATCGCGTTCATGCCGTTCCACCCTCTTTTCAGAGCAATCTCAATGTTGCACTGCGGCGAGGATAACGCCAGAGGGCCGGCGAAGTCGCTTGCGACCTTCGGATGAGCGCGAAAGGCGCCTCAGACCGGCCGTTCGACGCCGAAGGTGGCGGTCAGCGTGAAGCTGCGCTCTGCTCCGGGGGGCAGCGTGATCGCGCCCTCGCGCTGGTCGAGCGGCTCGTCGGGATCGGCGGGCGAGGTCAGGCCGTGCCAGGGCTCGATGCAGATGAAGGGGCCGTTCGGCTTGGTCCAGATGCCGAGCTGCGGCAGGTCGGCGAAGGCGAGCGCGATGCCTGGGTGGCCCTCGGCGCCATACCAGCAGCGGCTTCCGGCTCCCTCCGGGATGATCAGCGCATCGGCCGCGAAGAGTGCGTGATCCAGCGTGAGCACGCCGTCGACGAAGGCGGAGGGGTGCAGGTCTGGCGCGCGCTGGCCATCCGCGTTCAGTCGCTGATGGCCTGGGCTCGCGCCATTGGCGAGATGGATGCGGTGGGGCCGCCCGGCGCCGTCCGGGAGCTGCCAGGGGAAAGCGGGGTGATAGCCGAAGCAGAAGGGCATCGGCGCTGCGCCAGGATTTTCGATCCGCGCCGTCATGGCGAGCGAGGCGCCCTCGAGCCGGTAGGTCATGTCGAGGATGAAGGCGAAGGGATAGGCCGAACGCGTCTCTTCGTCTTCGGTCAGCCGCAGCGTGCAGGAGGTCGCGTCCTGCGAGACCACCCGGAACACTGCGGTACGGGCGACGCCATGGCTCTTGATCGGATAGCGCCTGCCGTCGATCAGCACCTGCCCGCCCGGATGTTTGCCGATCACCGGAAAGAGCAGCGGCGACCGCCCCGCCCAGATCGCCGGATCGCCGCTCCACAGCCAGTCGCGGCCCAGCGAGTCCCGGACGGATTGCAGCTCCGCTCCGAGCGGGGCGATCTCGACGGAGAGGGCGTCGTTGCGCAGGCTGATCATCGGCGCATCAATGCCCGGCATCCGGCAGGCGCGGCAGCGGCAGGAACTCGACGCCTTCCTCATGCAGCATGCGGGCATCCTCCAGGCTGGCCTCGCCATAGATCGCGCGGTTGTCGCTTTCGCCGTGATGGATCTTCAGGGCCTCTTCCGCAAAGCGCTTGCCGACATGCTCGGCGTTCTCCGCCACCTGCCGGTGCAGTTCGGCCAGCATCTGGCGCAGCGCGATCTCCTTCTCGCCCATCAGCGCGACAGGAGCGGCCTCAGGCGCCATCGCTGCGACAGCCGGACCGGCCGCCGGGGACGGCGCCTCGATCATGGTCTTGCCGCGGTCGGTGCGGGCGACATGGGGCGCCATGATCGCGCGCTCGACCTTGATGCTGTTGCAGACGGGGCAGGAGACGAAGCCGCGCCTGGCCTGTTCCTCGAAACTCGCAGAGTTGGCGAACCAGCTTTCGAAGTCGTGGGACTGGTCGCAGATGAGGGCGTATTTGATCATGGCATGACAGAAGGCGACCGGCCGGAGCGGCCGGTGTCGGTGTTCGTGAGTGGAGCAGCCCTCACGCGGCCAGCAGCTTGTCGAGTTCGCCGCGGGCGTCGAGGGCGTGAATGTCGTCGGAGCCGCCGACATGCGTCTCGCCGATGAAGATCTGCGGCACCGAGGTGCGGCCGCCGGCCCGGGCGGTCATCGCCTGGCGCAGCTCCGGCTTGCCATCGACGTCGATCTCGTCGAAGGCGACGCCCTTTTTCGTCAGCAGCGACTTGGCCGCTTTGCAATAGGGGCACCAGGAGGTGGTGTAGATCGTGACCGGAGGCATCGCGAAGGTCCATCGGGTTGGGGCTGCACCCCAATGTAGGGGCTCGTCACGGTTTCGTCACCGGGCGTGACGCTCCTCAGGTGCCGTCCGAGACGACGCGCGCGAAGGTCAGGATGTCGACCGCGCGCGCGCCGCCGCGCAGCAGGGCCCGTGCCGCGGCATTGCCGGTCGCGCCCGTGGTCAGGACATCGTCGATGAGCAGCACGCGCCGGCCCTCGATCTGCGGCCGGATGACGGGCGGCACCTTGAAGGCGCCCTGCAAATTGTCGGCCCGCTGCGCGCGCGTCAGCCCGACCTGCTGGCGCGTGCGTTTCACCCTCGCCAGGGCGACCGGCGCCAGCGGAACGCCGGATCCGCCCGCGACCACCTGCGCCAGCGCCGCCGCCTGGTTGAAGCGCCGCGTCCAGAGCCGGACCCGGTGCAGCGGCACGGGCACGATCACATCAGCGTCGTGTAGCAGTTCGCGGCCGGCCTGCCGCATCATCCGGCCCATCGTCAGAGCGAGGTCGGTTCGGTCGCCATATTTCAGCCTGTGCACGAGTTCGCGGGCTGTGCCGTCGAAGCGGCAGACGGCGCGGGCCCGCGCGAAGACCGGAGGGTCGGCGATGGCGGCGGGTGAGACCATGCCGTCGCCGAGATCGACGGCGAAGGGCGTGCCCAGACGCTCGCAATAGGGCCGCTCGATGAAGCGCATCTCGCCCCAGCAGGCGGGGCAGAGTGCCTGCGCCTCGCCGGTCGCCGCCTGACAGGCCACGCAAGAAGGCGGGTAGACGATATCGACGGCCGCCCGCAGACCGGCTCCGAGCCAGCCCGCAGCCGGCCGAAGAGCGTGGCGCAGAAGCAGCCCGGAGATGGTCTGCTTCGTCCCGGCCTCGGTTTGGAGGCGATCTGCGCCGAAATCGAGATCGATCGGAGGGCAATCGTCCTGTTCACGAAAGCCTGAACGGGCAGCCCTGTCATGCTGCATTGCAGCACCTATCTTGAGGGCGTCCGGCGGCCCGGCCCGCGGCCTCGCCCGCGCCGGTCGTCATGATCACGCTTCCCTTCGGCCGCATCGCGGCCCCTCCAAGGACCACCCCCATGACCCGATCCGATCCGTCCAGCCCCAAGCTGTTCTCGCCGCTGCGCCTCGGCGACATCGAACTGTCCAACCGCGTCGTCATGGCGCCGCTGACGCGCAACCGCGCGACCCATGGCAATGATGCGCCCAATGCGCTCAATGTCGAGTATTATCGCCAGCGCGCCGGCGCCGGGCTGATCATCTCCGAAGCGACGCAGATCTCGCAGCAGGGCCAGGGCTATGTCTGGACGCCCGGCATGTACACGGCCGAGCAGGTCGAAGGCTGGAAGGCCGTGACCGACGCCGTCCATGCCGAGGGCGGCAAGATCATCGCCCAGCTCTGGCATGTCGGGCGCATCAGCCATGTCTCGCTGCAGCCGGGCGGGCAGGCGCCGGTCGCCCCCTCCGCCATTCCCGCCAAGGGCAAGACCTATGTCGAGAGCGGCTTCGTCGACGTCTCGGCGCCGCGCGCGCTGGCGCTGGAGGAACTGCCGGGGATCGTCGCCGACTATGCGAAGGCGGCCGAGAACGCCAAGGCCGCCGGCTTCGACGGCATCGAGATCCATGCCGCCAACGGCTATCTGCTCGACCAGTTCCTGCGCGACGGCACGAACACCCGCAGCGACGCCTATGGCGGCTCGATCGAGAACCGTGTCCGGCTGACGCTCGAGGTGGTCGATGCGGTGGTGAAGGTGTTCGGCAAGGGGCGCGTCGGCATCCGGCTGTCCCCCGTCACGCCGGCCAACGATGCGCGCGACAGCAACCCGCAGCCGCTGTTTGCCCATCTCGTCGCCCGGCTCGACGCGGCGGGGCTCGCCTTCATCCACGTCATCGAGGGGGCGACCGGCGGGCCGCGCGACTTCCTGCCCTTCGATTACGACGCGCTGCGCAAGGCCTTCCGCGGCGCCTATATCGCCAATAACGGCTTCGACCGCGCCTCGGCGATCGAGGCGGTCGAAAGCGGGCGCGTCGATGCCGTCGCCTTCGGGCGGCTCTTCATCGCGAATCCCGACCTGGTCGAGCGCCTGCGCCGCGATGCGCCGCTGAACACGCCCGAGCCTTCGCTGTTCTATGGCGGTGACGGCAAGGGCTATACCGACTATCCGACGCTGCAGGACGCCGCGGCCTGACGCGGGCCTGCCTGCTTACGCCCGAACGTTCCGGGGGGCGGCAACCCGTCCCCCGGCAATTTTCGTCCGCGATCTGCAAAAACAGTTGCAGAGCCGGCGAGGGCCGATTAAACAGCAGCCCTTACCGCGCTGCTCCCATCGTCTAGCGGTCAGGACGTCGCCCTCTCACGGCGAAAACTGGGGTTCGATTCCCCATGGGAGCGCCATCCCCGCGTAAGCGGCATTGAAATCCTTTCACTTTTCGGGATTTTCCCCAAACTCTTCGGATTGGGTTTGGGAAACGGCGTTCGCGCCATGTGCCTCAAGGCGCGTGACAGCGGCTCGCGCAAGGCGAGTCTGATCAGCATCGCGGGTATAGCGCTCGGCCTCGGCAAGCGTCTTGTGGCCGAGCACAGCCATGATCTCGTTCGCGCTGCAGCCCGCTTCCGCCAGACGTCGCCCGGCGGCCTTCCTAAGCCCGTGCGGCTGGCATGCGAGGGGCAGGCCGGCATCGGTGATCGCGTCGCGCAGATAGCCGGAGAAGCCGTCGACCGTGTGCCCGGCGCCCGCGGCGGTGGCGATGATCACGACATGGTCGCGGCTGGCCGAGGCGAGCACGGCGGCAAGGTCGCGGTGCAGGGGGATAGTGAGCTTCGCGCCCGTCTTCTGCTGGACGACGCGGATGGTGCCAGCGCCGACGTCGCGCCAGGTCATGCGGTGCACGTCGCTGCGGCGCTGGCCGGTGTAGAGCATCAGCGCGAAGACGAGCCGCTGCTTTGTCCCGATCGGCCAGCGCGCTTCGAACTGCGCGATCTCGTCATCGGTCCAGGCGGCGATTTCCTTCGACTTCGGCCGCTTGATCCCAGCCGATGGATCGACCTTCAGCCATCCCAGCATGATCGCGTGCTTGATCAGGATCCGCAGCTTTTTGACCGTGTCGAGATAGGCGCCCGGCTTGTCGGCAAGCGGCTGCAGGAACGCGATCATGATCCGCTCCCTCGTCAGACCCGACACGGTGCGGTGACCATGGGCATTGCGGATCGCCTCGAGTCGGGACGAATAGCCTGCGCGGCTCGTGGGGCGCAGGCTCAGATAGCCCTCGGATTTCATGTAGCTGGCGATGAGGGCCGAGATCGTGCCGGCGGCCTGCTGGGCGATCGTCTGGCGCTGCGCCTTGGCCTCGCCGGCCAGAGCGGCGGCATAGGCCGCTAGAAACTCCGGTGAGCCGACGGGGCCGGGGAGCGGCGTGCGCTCACCCTTGCCCCGCCTGAAGTACAGCCGCTGCTTCCCGTGGCGGTCGGTGAAGGCCTCAACGTGCAGCGGGTTCTTACGCGGCATGGCTGTCGACATCGGCCCATGTGTCATCAGCCTGGGTAGCCTCGCCGTCGACCGGCAGGCGGTCAATCGCGAGGTCGAGAGCGCGGACATCCCATGCCCGCCGCTTGTCGCCGATGAGCTTGGGGGCTGGCATCAGGCCCTTGTCGACCAGCGTGTCGAAGAACGAAGCCGACACCGCGCAATAAGCCGCCGCTGCCTCCCGGCCGATGAGCCGGGGAGCGAGCGTCGGAGGAAGGGCGGTGTGGCGGGGCATCAGGCGGTTGCCAGAGCGCGGCGATCCATCTCCGCCAGGAGACCGATCAGGCTGCCGATGTTGTGCTCGATCTGGTCACACAACTCACCGACCGCATCGCCCTCGACATCGTTCGAGAGCGTCGTTGAGAGCATGTTGAGCGCGTAGTTGAGGTTCTTCGCACTGTCGGCATAGGTCTGGGCTGCCAGCAGCATATCGGCGAGCGTCTGCGGTCCCGCTTCGATCTCTTCGCCGACGCCATAATGCCGCTTCATCACAGCGTCGATCAGCGGATTCGGAATGTCGCGCCGTCCATGCTCTGCGATGTAGTCGAGCAGGTCATCGGCGCTGCACCAGTTGGGGTCCACGACGCTCCAGTCTTTGACCGGCTGGTGTGCCGGGTCGCCGTCGTCGGCCGGCAGAAGCTTTGCCATGGCTTCCGTGGCGGCGAGCGCGTCGCTTTTCGGCGCCTTCGTGCTGGTCACTTGGGCAACGGGGGCTTTGCGCTTCGTCACGACCGCGCCTCCCCAGCCTGAGAGCGGCGAAGGTCGAGAATGTCATTCAGGCCCTTAGCCTGGGCATTGCACCAGGCGCCCATGTCCCGCATCGCCTCGGCGAACATGGGGATCGCGTCAGGGTGATGCTCGGCGCGGGCGCACAGCAGCGCCAGGAACACGTCGGGATGGTCCCCGGCATTCTTCAGCACGCGGTCGGTGAATTCGGCTTTCCAGTCCATAGGGCGGTCTCCGGTTGCGGTCCGGTACCATCAACGCCAGAGCGGCGTCTGTCAACGCATTTTAGGCGTATTATGGGCGACGGTAGATTGCCACGATTCTACGTGCCGACTGGTACTGGCTCCGCCGCAGCTCGTAAGTCCGCCTTGGGCTGAACTGTTCAACTGTCCAGGCGTTCTCGTCAGCCTTAATCAGCCTCCTGAATGCAACGAGCCAAGGCTCCCCTTCGTCGTTATCGCCAATAAAGGCGCAGTCCGTGCCAGGAAGAGCGGGAAGCCGTGAGTTCACGACAACGACATCCCCCGGCTCAATGGCTGGGCTCATCGTTTCTTCGGCGACGTACATTGCTGCGACCTTAGGCCCCGCGATCAACTGCTGTATCTTATCAAAAGACCCTACATCTTGTTTAAAGTCCCAAAACTGTCCATCGGGCCCCATCTGAAGACCAAAAACCATCATTTTTTGATCAGGATCAGGGTGCTCCGCCAGAACTCGCTTGGCTTCGGCAACCTCTCGCATAGTCGCCTGTTGAACAAAGAGCCGGTCGATATCTGTTGAAAAATCTGTCCCAGATACGCCAAGGACTGCAAGTAATTTTGGGAATTGCTTACTGAAGCGAATTTTGCCGCGCTCAATCTTGGCAATTGTTTGCTGAGAAACGCCCGATAGATCGGCAAGCTGCTCTTGCGTTAACTCGCGGCTCAGGCGGGTCTCGCGGAGCCAAGTGCCTATCGGGGTCGATTGGTCGTTTTCCATGGCCTTTCATACGCCATCATCGAAGTTGCGTCCCCGTCCATTTAGGCGTATTCATAAAACGCCAATAAGGCGTGGAGTCGGCATGAACTCAGCAATCGCTCAGGCCATCGATTTAGCGGGGTCGCAGAACAAACTCGCCGAATTGACGGGCGTGTCTCAGCAGCACATCTCAAAACTCCTGCGAAACAAGCAGCGGCTCTCCGCCGCCCTTGCGATCAAGATTGAGGCAGCGACAGGTTTCCGGGTCTCGCGCAGCCAGCTATGCCCTGAGTTCTGGCCGCCTGCCCCCCTCCGCACGAAAGAGCCCGCGCCGATCCGCCCGGCTGTCCCGATCGAGGCGGGGAAATGACCCGGCGCTGGCTCGGCCCCGATCCTCGCGCGGTTGATGCGATGCTGGCGGCCGTTGTGGCCGATCTCCGGCAGGCCGGGGTCACGCCGACGCCCCTGGCGATTGTCAGCGCGATGACAGATCGGACCCGCGACGATCGGCTCGTCCGCGCCGTCATGATCGAGGCCGAGCGGCAGCGGGTGGCGTCATGAGCGATCTCGCCAAAGCCAGCAACTGGGCAAGCGCTGATGCCGGTCCCGGCCGCGTCCTGACCGATGTCCAGGCGCTCGTCTGGAAAGATGCCGAAGGCTTCCGTCGCCAGCGGGCGAAGTGGCTGAAGTGGGTCCGTCGCATCGGTGACGTGAGGCTGTCCAACATGGTGTGGCTGCTGCACGTGCTGTCCGCCGAATACATGAACGCCGACAACGGAAGCGCTTGGCCGAGCATCGCGAGGCTTGCCGCGGACCATGGCTGGTCTGAGCCGACAGTGAAGCGGACATTTGGGCAGGCGGTCGGGTGGGGCTTCCTGATCCGCGAGCGCCGGCATGACAGCACCAACCGCTACGCGATGGCATTCTCGCCGACCGTCGTCGCTCAGATCGAGGAGCGATACGCGCTCCGGATGATGCCGTTCGAGAGGGACAAGGTGGGATCAAACCTGATCTCACCCCCCGATGCGTCCGCAGCGGACCCTGAGATCAAACCTGATCTCACCCTAGGATCAAACCTGATCTCACCCTCAGATCAGATGCGATCTCACCCTGAGATCAAACCTGATCCCCAATACCTGGAACCTATACCAAATAAGGAACCTGAAGAGGGATACCTGCAAGAGAAGAGGCTTGGCGAGACAGAGACGGATGAGTCTCCGCGCGAGACACTTCGCCCCTCGCCAAGCCCATCCCCGGCCCCGCCTGCTCGATCGGTCCCGGCTCTGGTCGACGACGTTGACGACGAGCCGTCACCGGCCGTCCCGGTCCTGCGCGACGATCCCGAGCCCGACCCGGCTGCTCAGGCCGCATTCGAGCGAGAGGTCTTCAGCTGGCTTGGCGAAGGCAACGTGGTTCGCGGTCGGGCGCTTGCCGATCTGATCCCGGTGCACATGGAGAAGATCCACTTGGCCGGCAGCATGACCGCTGCGGGGCCGATGCTGAAGCAGGCGAAGACGGCGGCGATCTCGCTCGAACAGCAATCCCAGATCAAAAAAAGCAGGGTGGCATGATGGCACATCGCGACCGCAACACGATGGACCTGTTCGACGACTGGCTTGCCGCGCAGCCAGCGCCGGTCGCTGCGCCTTCGCCAGTCACAGAGCTTGAAATTCAGCCGAGCGGCGAGCGCGCTCCTGCGCCGATCGACGGTGCCCTTAAAACTAAGGCCACGGTAGCTCAGCGCAAAATTGCGTCGAGTAATCCCAGCGACATGGCTCCTGCGTCCGAAATTGGATGCACGGAACCGATCGACTTCCTGACGCGGCGGACGAAGCTCGGCCGGTGGATCCTGCACCCTGGCCGGTCGATCGAGGCATACGAACGCGGCATCCTCCGCGAGATCGGCGAGCTTGCGCCTGCGCCGATCCTGGCCTTCGCTCCGCGGCCGCCGCCGGCAGATCCTGGCGACGACGACGCGCCGCGAAGGAGGGCCGGGTGATGCAGGCATTCCCTAACGAACTGCTCGACGATCTGTTGAGCCTGCATGAGGTGCGCGCCGACATCGATGTGACGATCGAGACTGTTCGCGCGCTTGGTTTGCCGCTTCGGCAGGACACGATCCGACATCAGGCCGCGCTGCATCAGATCGAGCCGGATCGCGCCGAGCTGATCGTTGCCCTGGTGATGCGCAGACTATCGAGCGAGGGGAGCGGACCATGAGGTGGCCGTGGCAGCCGAAATTCGATTCTCTGATCCGCGACACAGCGGTGCTCGACCAGCAACTGGCGAACCCGACAACACGGGCGAGCGTCGACATGTTCGTTACGCAACTCGAGGCCGAAGGGCTGGAGGTCAGCCCCGAGAACCTGACCGACCTCGCCGTCGCGAACGGAATCGACCGCGACGGGGCGCAGCTGCTGTGCGCGCTGGCGGCTCGGCTTCAGGGGGCGTCATGAGCGGCTTCACCGGCGCCGGCTTCTACCGGGTGCGGACCGAGACCGGCACGTCGGTGCTGTGGTGCGCCCAGGTCCGCACGCCGAGCGGCAAAGGCGCGCAGATGATCGCCGGGTGGCGATCGCAGCAGGCATCGCGCGACCTGAAGGCGGCGATGTTGATGCTGCCGCAGCACCAGTTCGACGCGGTGTGCATCTCGGCCATCAGCCCGTTGGCGGGGGGCTGACGATGGCGAAGCACAACCTCCTGCCGCAGCCGCCTCTCCGGGTAAAGCTGGAGGCCTTGGCACAGTGGGGCGAACTGCATGACCGGGAGAGCGCGATCTGGCTCCGGCGCGCGATCGCGGAGCTTCTGCCGCAGAGCCGCCGCCAGGTGCTCAAGTCGGTACTAAGGCGCTACTGGCGGATGCGCTACGAAGGGCAAAGCCGGACCGCGGCGGCGCGCCTCATCGAACTGGATTGGGCAGCCTATCGCGGCGATGTCGAGCCCGAGCCCGGCAGCCCGGAGGAGCAGTTGGCCCGGCTCTTCCATGGTGGCTATCGGCCGCTCAAAGAGCGCATCATTGCGGAACTTCTCGACCCCAGGAACGACCCAATCCGCTGATTTTACGTTCTTTTGCGTTCAACTGGCGGTGATCCGGCCGGATGGGCAATGCTCCGAACATTACGGAGCCCGCCCATGCGAACTTTCTCGATCGATCCTGCAATCGCTGCCGCATACCTCGGGGAGGGCGATTCCGCGACAGCCGCCGATCGCGCCTTCTACGATCGCCAGGCTGATCTACGGGATCAGATCCGCGAGATCGAAGCCACGGCCCGATCCAAGGGCGTCGGTCTCGATCATCCGAACTTCGGGCCCCAGCTTGCCGAGCTTCGGCAGCGTCTGGATGACCTTCGCGCACAGCAAGCCGCCGGCGCCGAGCGTCGGGAGTATTCGATCTTCATGGCGACCAAGGTCCGGGCGGCCCTGCCGAGCGATCGCCTGCCGCTGCCGTTCATTGCGAGTGCCCTCTGATGGCCGCCCGCGAATCCAAGACCTCGTTTTTCTCTTCGGCTCGGTCCGACGTGGCCGAGCTTCGCGGCCGCCTCTCCGACCTGCGGGCCGAGTTGCAGAAGGTGGTCGCGACGCCGCGTGACAGGGCGACGATCGAACGCCTGATCGACGAGCAAATCGCGCACCATGCTGATCCTGAAGCCTTCCGTTTCGCCGCCCTGGCGTCACCGGCGTTCTCGGCGGAGGGGCTGGCCGGAGAGTTCAACACCCGCTTTGCGACGTTCAAGTTCGCTGAGGCCGGCCGCTATGTGAACTCGGAGCCGTTCGACGCGCGCCTGTTCCAGTTCCTGGCAGCCTTCGACCCGGCGAAGCTGAAGGCGATGCTCCTGGCGAGCGCACCTTCGGGCGGCATCAGCGACGCCAAGCGTGCCGCCGAGATCAGTCGAATCGAGCGCGAGATCCTACTGACCAGCCTCGCCGAAGAACTCGCCTGCCGCGAAATCGAAGAATTCACCGGCTCGCACTTCCCGCGCCGCCGTGATGCCGACGTGGCGATTCTGCTCGCGCCGGTCAGCGAACTCGCGAAAGGAGCCTAGCCCGATGCGCCCGGTCAACTACACGATGACGCCACCGAATGAGACGCTGTCCACTGATCCGAGCGCGCCTTTCAGCGCTGCCGGGTTCGTGGTGCAACGGCCTGCCGGCGCTGGCGACGTGCCCTCATTCCTGGCGCGTTCCGATTTGGGATGGTGCTGGACATGGAGCCCGACAGAGGCGGAGGTGTTCGCCACCGAGGTGCTGGCCGCTGCGCAGCTTGATGGCCCTGCCTACGGCGAAGATGCGACTATCGTCGAGGTCTCACCGTGACATGGCCTGCCGCACTGGCTAGCCGGCCGCTGCTCGTCGCGGAATCACGGGCTCTGGAGGTCCGCGAGGCCTTCACGGCTGCCGAGGCCGAGGCGCGCGACATGCGCAATGCCGGGCGAGGCTTCGGTGACGGGCCGCGGTACGCGGTGATCGACGGGGTGGCGGTCATCCCCGTCAGCGGCGCGCTGCTCAACAGGTTCGATTTCCTGGGCGACGGCTCGCCCTACACCAGCTACGGCGCGCTCACTCGCGAGGTGAACCGCGCTGCCGCGGATACCTCGATCCGCGCGATCGTGCTCGCAGTGTCGTCTCCTGGCGGCGCCGCTGACGGCATCCTGGCGCCTGCCGCGGCCATCCGCGACGCTCGAAAGGTCAAGCCGGTCACCGCCCTTGTGAGCGGCCTGGCTGCATCGGGCGGGTTCTGGCTCGCCGCGCAGGCAGGTGAAATCGTTCTGGCGGACGACATGGCGCAGGTCGGGTCGATCGGCGTCTACGTCCTGCACATCGCGATGGCGGGGCTGCTCGACAAGGCCGGCGTCGACGTGTCGGTGATCTATTCGGGTGAGCACAAGGTCGACGGCCATCCGTTCGCCGCTCTGCCGCCAGCCGTTCGGGACCAGATCCAGAGCGAGGTCGACGACCTGCGGCTGCTGTTCGCCCGTGAGGTCTCGATTGGCCGGCCAGCGCTTTCGGAAAAGGCTGCGCTCGCGACCGAAGCCAGGATGTTCGCCGCGCTCGATCCGAAGACGGGGACGCGCCCCGCCATCTCCGCCAGGCTCGCCGATCGTGTCGGCGGGCTCTCTTCCGTCATCGCCGCATTCCCCAAAGCCGGGGCCGGTTCGAAAATCACAGGAACAACGACCATGGACGAAAACGCCATCCGCGCCGACGAGCGCGCCCGCATCGGTGCCATTCTCAGCAGCCCTGAAGCTGCCGGTCGCACTGACCAGGCCCGCTATCTGGCCTGCCAGACCGACATGACGGCCGAGGCCGCGATCGGTGTCATGGCCAACTCGGCGAAGGTCACTGCCGCTTCTTCCACGTCCTACGAGCAGCGCAAGGCGGCCTCTGGCGCCGGCGGTCATGTCGGCATCGATACCGACCACGGCAGTCTGAGCGCCAAGGGTGTGTGGGGCAAGGCGCGAGCTGGCGCCGGTTGGGGCAAGGCAGTTGAACGCGCCAATGCCGAACTTGGCCCGACGGCCGTCGCGGGGCACTCCCGGTGACCGACGAACGCGCCAGGCTCTACGGCCGCGCCCTGGCGATCTTCTCGGCGCCGGAAGCCGTTGGCGTCGAGCGGCTGGCGGCCCATTTCGCCTTCGTTGCGACAAAGGTGAGCATCGCTGAGGCGAGGGGCATCATGAATGCTGCGCGGCCTGACCGCCCACCGTTGTTCGACGAGGAGCCTCTGACGCCGGTGCTGCCGGCGTTCCAGTGAATTGAAAATCCCCTGCGCTTTCCCATCCCGGGTTTCCCGCAGGGGGGCGTGGTGCTGCGGGCTCCACGCCATGCGCCCCGGTCCGTCGAATTGAAGCGGCGGGCCGGGGCGTCTTGTTCAGAGGGAAGCATGACGAAATCCGATGGCAACTTCGAGCGGCGGTGGACCGGGCGTAAGATCGCCCGCATCGCATTCATGCGAGCCAAGGGCTGGAGCTATCGCCAGATAGCCGTCGAGCTTGGCGACGGCACGATGCACGAAACGATTGGCCGCGTGTGCAGGAAGTGGGGCTTGCCCGTCACGCGGCGCGGCGAGCGCATGTTGCTCTGTACGATGAGCCATCGCGAGGCCAGCCTGGTCGCGAAAGAGGCCCGCAAGAAGAAGCTCGACACATCGGCATGGATCGGTCGCGTCGCCGGCGCCGCCGCACGCGGCAAACTGTTCGATGCGATCGTTGATGAGGAGTGAAGGCGTCGCACATCACCACTTGCCCACGCGGCCGATCGATTATTCTATCAAGGAAAGCTGGGGGCTGGGATGGTTATAGCAGCGGGCATCGTTGGCGGCGTCTTCATTGTCCTTGCCATGTTGGGCGTAAGGCAGGCCTGGCAGACAACAGCCGGCCGTCCCGTGGCGCGCGTGTTCTATGTCGGTGGAGCGTGCCTGCTAGTCCTGTTTATCTGGACCATAGTCCAACAACTACTCCGCGAAGCCGCCCGTGCAGGTGCCTTCTAGAGCAGCGCCTTCGCCGCGATCCAGAAACAGCCGACCGCCAGCACGCCATTGCCGAGCATGCCGAGCCATGAGCGCCCCGCGCGCGCCGGCTCGCCGGAGAGGTCCGGAAGAAACTTCACATAGTCGCCGGGCTGGTACGGCTCAGAGGCCTCCGGCAGGGCTGGCAAGCCCCGCTCGGCTCGCCAGCGCTGAGCGAAGGCCTGGCGGCTGGTGGCCTCGTCGGCGGTGTAGCGGTGGCGCCAGGGATCGGCCAGCATGATCGCTTCCCGCTCGATATCCGAGATCGGCGCCATTGACGTCGCCGGCCGGTTCACGCGCACCCGCTCGACTGGCACTGGCACGCCGGCGGGATCGAGGAAGCTCACCAGCGCCTCGCCGACTGCAAGCGCCGTGATGGCCTGCTCGACATCGAGCCCGGGCTTCGGGCGGAAAGCCTTCGCGCTCGCTCGCACCAACTTTTGGTCGCGCGGGGAATAGGCCCGGAGCGCGTGCTGCACGCGGTTGCCCAGCTGCGCTAGGACGATGTCCGGCA
>NZ_JBHSLU010000010.1:0-136879 GCF_042655245.1 Allobosea massiliensis
TCCCATCGTCAGCCTGCCAGCCGTGGCCGCCTGACCAGCCCGACCAAAGCCGGCACGCGGTGGCTCTGCGAAGCTACACCACCAGCAGGGACACGACCGGATCTGGGATCGCCGCAAGGTCAGTTTCCGCGATCGGGGCGCAAGGGATTGCCCGCTCTCTGGCCGAGACCGGTCGTGGTTTCTCTGGGTGTCGCTGCGGCTCCATCGTCATGATGTGTCGATCCTGACGGCGACGATGGTGCGCGGCGCCGTGCCCGGCGCGAAGCGCTCGACGAGGATCATATGGCCGCCGCAGCATGGGCATGGCGGGTGCGGTTCAGAGGCCTGCTCAGGTTGCGCTGCGGCGACCGGGATGTCGTCCAGCGTCGCCGCCGCGATGATCTCCCTGATGCGGGCGATTGTCTCGGCGCGGCGGCTGGAGGCGAGCAGTCCGTAGTGGCGGATGCGGTGGAAGCCGTCGGGCCGGACGTGGAGCAGGAAGCGGCGGATGAACTCGGAGGCCGTCAGCGTCATGGTCTTGCGCCAGGCCTTGCCGGCGGAGCGGACGCGATAGTCGTTCCAACGGAACGTGACCCCGTTCCGGTCCATGGCAATGATGCGGCTGTTGGCGATGGCGACGCGGTGGGTGTAGCGGGCGAGATAGGCCAGCACGGCCTCAGGTCCACCGAAGGGACGCTTGGCATAGACGACCCAGTCGGCTCGCCGCAGCGGTGCCAGCAGGGCGGCGAAGGCATCAGCTTCGGCGAGCGCAGCGAGATCGCCATGGAAGATAAGCCGCCCGGCCGCGTGCAGGGTGGCGAGCCCTTCGAGGAAGAGCCTGCGGAACAGCCGCGAGAGCACGCGCACAGGCAGGAAGAAGCCTGGCCTGCACGCGATCCAGCGCGAGCCATCCGGCGAGACGCCGCCGCCGGGCGCGATGATGTGGAGATGGGGATGGTGCGTCATCGCCGATCCCCATGTGTGCAGGACGCTGGTGAAGCCGATGCGGGCGCCGAGATGCCGGGGATCGCTCGCGATGGTGGCGAGCGTCTCGGCCGCGGCCCTGAACAACAGCCCATAGACCTCGGCCTTGTTCGGGTAGGCGATGGCCGCGAGGGGCGCTGGCAGGGTGAAGACGAGATGGTAATAGGCCACGGGCAGAAGATCGGCCTGCCGGTCGGCGAGCCGGTCCTTCGCCGCTGCGCCCTGGCAGCGCGGGCAGTGCCGGTTGCGGCAGGAGTTGTAGGCGATGGTCGGGTGATCGCAGTCGCTACAGCGCATGACATGGCCGCCGAGCGCAGCCGTGCGGCAGGCCCGGATGGCACCCATCACCTTGAGCTGGCCGCGGATGAGCCGATGACGCGCAAGATAAGCCTCGCCATGCCGGTTTAGGATATCCGCGACCTCCAGCGCAGGCCGCGCCATAATCGGCGCGGGACCGCTATGGCGGTGGCGGCGGCGCCAGCAGCGCGAGCGGGCTCGTCACCTCGCGCAGGGTCTTCAGCGCGACGCGGGTGTAGACGGCGGTGGTGTCGAGCTTCCTGTGGCCGAGCAGGACCTGGATGACGCGGGATATCGGTCTTCCGCTCCAGCAGATGGGTGGCGAAGCTGTGCCTGAGCGTGTGCATCGACACCCGCTTGTCGAGCTTCGCCGCCTCGGCCGCGGCATGGCAGGCGCGGTTGAGCTGGCGCGTCGTGATCGGCTGGCCAGGCTGCTGGCCGGGAAAGAGCCAGCCGCGGGGGCACTTCACCCGCCACCATTGCCGCAGGAGATCGAGGAGGTCAGGCGCGAGCATGACGTAGCGGTCCTTGCGGCCCTTGCCCTGCTCGACCCGGATCAGCATGCGGGCGCTGTCGATGTCGGCGACCTTGAGGTTGGCGATCTCCGAGACCCGCAGGCCGCAGCCATAGGCGATGCTGAGCGCGGCGCGATCCTTCGGGCTCCGCGCATGGGCCAACAGCAGCGCCACCTCCTGCGTGTCCAGCACCACCGGCAGACGATCGGGCGTCGGGATCCGCGCCATGCGGTCACCGAAGCCGGTCCGGCCCAACGTGACGTGAAAGAAGAACCGCAGCGCCGTGCAGGCCAGGTTCATCCGCGCATAGCTGGCGCCGAGCGAAGCCAGGTGAAGCTGATAGCGCCGCAGATCCTCCGGCTCGGCCCGATCTGGCGGCAAGCCGAGAAAGGCCGTGAACTCGCGGACCTGCCGCACATAATCGCGCTGCGTGTGCTCGCCAAACCGGCGGATGGTCATGTCCTCGATCATCCGCTGGTGCAGCGGAACGATGGTGACGGCATCGATTATGGAAACCTCCGAGGATCAGGGGAACGACCCCGAAATCCTCCGATGCAGCGCCTCACAGGCGAAATCTCAGCGACCCCCGCGCCGCTGCGCCCTGCCGCGAGAGCGGCTTAGTCCGTTGGCGCACCCCCTCCCCCCCACGCAAAAAGCCCCGCCTCGGGAGAGAGCGGGGTTTTCTGTCGGTCGCCTGCCCTGAAGGCTTGGGGAGCGTGGCGGGGCGGCCGTGGGGTCGGCGGCTCGGGAGAGACCGCCTGCCGGCGGGCGCGGGGAATTGCGGGGAGCGTTCCGCGCCGGCCGGGATGGGGAAGCGTGTCGGTGAGGTCGTTCCTGGAGGGCTGGGGGCCGTCATCCCGGACTTGCCCCGGGATCCATCAAAGGGCTCCGGAGCCCTCCGATGGATCCCGGATCGGCGCTGCTTCGCAGCGTGTCCGGGATGACGGCGCGGTTTCGATGCCAGGCGTGAAGCGGCTTAGAACGGCAGCAGGATGTCCATGACCTGCTGGCCGTAGCGCGGCTGCTGGACGTCGGTGATCTGGCCGCGGCCGCCATAGGCGATACGGGCCTGGGCGATCTTGGTCGACTCGATCGTGTTGTCGCTCTCGATGTCCTCGGGCCGGATCACGCCGGCGACGATCAGCTCGCGCACCTCGAAATTCACCCTTATCTCCTGCTTGCCCTCGATCACGAGGTTGCCGTTGGGCAGCGTCTGGGTGACCACCGCCGCGACATTGGTCGCCAGCGTCTCGGAGCGGTTGACCGAGCCCGCGCCCTCGCTCGAGGCGGCGGAATCGAGCTTCAGCAGCGAGCCGGCGCTGGCGCCGTCGGGCAGGTATTTGTCGAGCTTGTTCTCGAAGCCGAAGGCGTTGTCGGCGCCGACATCCTCGCCGTTCTTGCGGCTGCGCTTGGTCGTGTTGTTGAGCTGCGCCTTGTCGGTGACCTTGACCTTGACGGTCACGAGATCGCCGACGAGCCTCGCGCGCTGGTCCTTGAAGAAGGCGCGGGAGCCGGTGCGCCAGAGCGAGTTCGGCGCATAGGAGGCATGCTCCATCGCCGGCATCGGCATCTGCACGGGCTTGTAGCCCTTGGTCGCGGTGGGGTCCTCGATCGGAGACAGCGCCGGCGCCTGGCCGACATTGGCGAGCCGGTCGGCGGCGCCGCAGGCGCTCAGCGAGACGCCGAGCAGCAGCAGGCCGGCGATGCGGGCGACGGTCCGGCTTGCGGGGCGGGTGGTCGGGTTCGACAGGGTGTTCATGATGCTCATCCGGTGGGACGGAGTGTCAGGGGGCGGCGGCGATGGTGCCGGAGGTCGAGGCCTGGACCGAGATCCGGCCCGGCCCGCTCACCGTGCCGTGCAGCACGCGCTTGGACTGGGGGTTGGTGACGCTGATGACGTCGCCCATCGCGCCGGCCTCTCCGGCCCGGCCGCGCATGGTGATCGTCAGCCCGCGGGATTCGTAGACCAGGGTGACGAGATCGCCCTTGGCGACGATCTCCTCGCGGCGCAGATCGCCGGCCCGCAGCGGCGCGCCGGCCATCAAAGCGCGGGTCGCGACCTTGTCGATCGCGACGCGCGGATCGCCGATCAGGTCGGTCGCCTGGCCGTCGCGCGGGCGGCGCTCGACCAGCACGTCGTTCTTGCCGAGCGTCTCGCCGCGGGCGACGGCGCGCTTCGGCACCACGACCTCGACGGTCTCGACGAGCTGGCCGGCGATGCGGACCGGCTTCAGCCGCAGCGCCATGCTGCCGGGCACCGAGACGCGCGCCATCACCCGGCGCGAGCGGGCATCGTAGGAGAGATCGCTGACGACGGTGTCGCCGGTCAGCTCGGGCTCGACCGCGATCGAAGGTGCGCCGCCATCGAGCGTCAGGGCGAAGGCGCGCGCATCGACGCCGTAGCGCTCCTGCAGCCCGGTCTTCACCGCCTCCTCGATGTCCGAGGCAAGCACGCGGCGGGCTGCACGGGTGACGACGACCTGCGCCGCGCCATTGCTCTCGAGTTCGGCGGCCGATGTGATGATGCCGGCGCCGCGCGCCGCCTCGACGATGCGGGCGACCTGGATCGTGCCGGTCTCACCCAGCGCCGGCGCCCGGAAGGCCGGGATCGAGGCCGCATCGGGGGCAAGCCCCGCGATCAGGTCGCCGAAGGAGACGAGATCGCGCGAGAGGATGAGTTCCGAGCGCAGCTGCAGCCGGCGCGGCTGGGCCGGCACCGCCGTGGCGGGCGCCGGGGCGGCGAGCGCCGCGACCGCGACGGCGGGGCGGTTCCCGGTGGGCGCCTGCGCGGCGGCGGCCTGGGCTGCAAGCAGCAGCGCGGCGGCGAGCGAGAGGCGAAGCGTGAAGCGGGTCATGTGCTTGAGCCTCCGGCCTAGCCGCGGAACATCGAGGTCGTCGCCGACATCATCTGGTCGGCGGCGGTGATGACCTTGGAGTTCATCTCATAGGCGCGCTGCGCCGCAATCAGCGAGGAGAGCTCGTTGACCGCCTGGACGTTGCCTTCCTCGAGATAGTTCTGCTGCAGCGTGCCGAAGCCCTCGCCGCCGCCGAAGCCGTCGATCGGCTGGCCCGAGGCCGCCGTCTCGATGAACAGGTTGTCGCCGATCGACTCGAGACCGACCTTGTTGACGAAGCGCACGAGCTGGATCTGGCCGATCTGCTGCGGCGCGGTCTGCCCCGGCAGCGAGACCTCGACCGTGCCCTGCGCGTTGATGCTGACGCTGGTGGCGTTGTTGGGGATCGTGATGCCCGGCTCGACCTGATAGCCGTCGCGGGTGACGAGCTGGCCCTGGGAATCGAGGTCGAAGGAGCCGTCTCGGGTATAGGTCGTGCGGCCGTCCGGCATGCGGATGCGGAAGAAGCCCTCGCCGCGGATGGCCAGATCGTACTGCTTCTCGGTCGAGGACAGGTTGCCCTGCGTCATCACCCGGCCGGTCGAGACGGTCTTGACGCCGGAGCCGACGAAGGTGCCGGCCGGCACCTGCGTGTTCTGGTCCGAGGTCGCGGAGCCCGCGCGCCGGAAGTTCTCGTAGAGCAGGTCCTGGAAATGCACCCGCTGGCGCTTGTAGCCCGTGGTGCGGACGTTCGCGATGTTGTTGGAGATGACCTGGACGTTGAGTTCCTGGGCCATCATGCCGGTGGCGGCGGTCTGAAGGGCGCGCATGGCTTAAGCTTCGTTCCCGGATCAGGCTTGCTGGTCGGCGAGGCGGGAGATCGCCTTGCTGCGGAGTTCGTCGGCCTTGGAGAGCATGTTGGCGACGCTCTGATAGGAGCGCTGGACCTCCATCAGGCGGGTCATCTCGACCACCGCCTTGACGTTGGAGCGTTCGATCGCACCGGGCTCGAGCCGCCCCTCGGGGCCGGCCGGCAGCGGCGCGGCGGCCGAACCGAAGAGGTTGGCGCCCTCGCTGGTCAGGGCGCGCGGATTGGCGAAGCGCACCATCCGCAGCCGCCCCTTCTGGCCCTGGTCGCTCGAGACCGTCCCGTCCGGAGCGATGCGGGGATTGGTCTCCGCCGTGCCGAAGGTGATCGGCCCGCCATCGCCCAGCACGGGCTGGCCGGACTGCGTCACGAGCTGGCCCTGGGCGTTGATGTCGAGCGAGCCGGCGCGGGTGTAGCGGTCGCCGCCGGGCGTCTGAACCACCAGGAAGGCGTCACCGCGCAGAGCCACATCGAGCGGATTGCCGGTGTATTCGATCGCGCCCTGCGACAGGTCGATCGGCGTGCCCTTGTCGATGACGAAGGACAACGGCTTGTCCGCCGGCTTGAAGCTGTCGGCGCTGGCCTTCGGCATGATGAATTCGTTGAAGCGGGCCGAGCGGGTCTTGAACCCGTTCGTGTTCACATTCGCCATGTTGTTGGCGATGACATCCAGCTCACGCGCCAGAGCCATCTGGCGCGACAGGCCGACGAGAAGCGCGTTCTCCACGGCATGGTCTCCCGATTCTGTTCCGCGGCCGCTTCGACGCTCCCCAGCGCAGCAGCCACGCTCTCCCTTCCGCAAGCGGCGTGCCAGTATGGTTAAAACGGCTATCATGCTGTTTACGTTGGGTTTTCTCTTCTCCTCGCCAGCGCCGCAGCCCTGCAGGACCGCCCAAGCAGGCAAGATCGACCCGGCAGAAATTGCCCTCCTTAACGACGCGTTAACCGTGACTGTTCAGGGTGTTTCAACGGTCCGCCGCGGGCGGTCCGCAGCGCAGTCCGGGGCATGCAGCGATGGCGAAGAAGCCCAAGGCCGACGAGGACGGCGCCCCCGCAGAGGGCGCGGCCGAAGGCGGCGGCAAGAAAAAGAAGATGCTGATCCTGATCGTCGCCGGCGTGGTGCTGCTGGCGGGCGGCGGCGGCGCGGGCTGGTTCTTCTTCCTGAAGAAGCCCTCGGCCGAGCAGCTCGCAGCGGCGGAGGCGGCCAAGAACGTCAAAAAGCCGGTCAGCTTCGTCGAGATGAAGGACATGCTGGTCGGCATCACCGGCGGCCCGCAGCAAGAGCGCCAGCCGGTCATCAAGATCAAGGTCGTGCTCGAGGCCGCCGACGCCAAGGTCGCCGACGAGATCAAGCCGCTGCTGCCGCGCGTCGAGGACGCCTTCCAGGTTTTCCTGCGCGAGCTGCGCCCCGCCGATCTCGAGGGCTCGGCCGGCATGTATCGCCTCCGCGAGGAGCTGCTGCGCCGCGTCAACGTCACCGTCTCGCCCGCGAAGGTCGATGCGGTGCTGTTCAAGGAACTGCTCGTCCAGTGAGACGGACGACCCCGGCCGCGGCGGCCGCGCAGACACAGTGACGGAAACGACGACAGCATCATGAGCACGAGCGAGCGCGACAATCCGGGCGCCCCTCCCAAGGACGAGCCCCTGAGCCCCGAGAGCATGGCGGCCGAATGGGCCACCATGCCCGACATCGTCGAGGAGGAAGGCGAACAGGAAGGCGGTACCGACCGCCTGATGAGCCAAGACGAAATCGACACGATGCTCGGTTTCTCGACTGGCGACGACAAGAACGAGCGCAACGGCATCCAGGCGATCGTCGATTCCGGCTCGGTCTCCTATGAACGCCTGCCGATGCTCGAGATCATCTTCGAGCGTCTCGTGCGCCTGCTCTCGACCAGCCTGCGCAACTTCTTCACCGACAACGTCGAGGTCACGCTGGAGAGCATCCGCTCCGTGCGCTTCGGCGACTACATCAACTCGATCTCGCAGCCGGCCATGCTCTCGGTCTTCAAGGCCGAGGAATGGGACAATTTCGGCCTCATCACCATCGAGTCGGCGCTGACCTACTCGATCATGGACACGATGTTCGGCGGCAAGCGTGGCCAGCCGGCGCCGCGTGTCGACGGGCGCCCCTTCACCTCGATCGAGATCCGCCTGATCCGCCGCGTCATCGCGCTGGTGCTGGGCGACGCGGAGGCCGCCTTCAAGCCGCTTTCGCCGGTCAACTTCACCATCGACCGCATCGAGTCGAACCCGCGCTTCGTCTCGATCTCGCGGCCCGCCAACGCCGCCATCCGCGTCGAGCTGAAATTCGACATGGAGGGCCGCGGCGGCGCGCTGCACATCCTCCTGCCCTATGCCACCATCGAGCCGATCCGTGATCTGCTGCTCGAAAGCTTCATGGGTGAGAAGCTCGGGCGCGATCCGATCTGGGAAAACCACCTCGCCACCGAGGTCTGGCAGACCGAGGTGCCGGTCACCTGCGTGCTGCACGAGACGCAGATGCCGCTGAAGCGGATGATGAAGCTCGAGATCGGCGACACGCTGATGTTCGACGCCAAGCCCGATGCCTTCGTCTCCCTGCGCTGCGGCGACTTCGTCGTCAGCGACGGCCGCGTCGGCCGGGTCGACGACAAGATCGCCGTCCAGATCGTCAGCCCGCTGCGGCGGTCCAAGACGACGATCGCGGCCTTCGACACCAACCAGCACGGCCAGCCGGTCTGAGCAGAGGCATACGCATGACGATCACCCTCATCGCCGATGCGCTGGTCGCCAGCCTGCTCGTCGCCACCATCATCACCTGTTACGTCCTGGCCAAGCGGATCGAGCGCCTGAAGGCGGACGAGGCCGCGATGCGCCAGACGGTCGGCGCACTGATCGCCGCCACCGACACCGCCGAGCGCGCGATCGCCGGGCTGAAGCTGACGCTCGGCGATTGCGACCGCACCCTGGCCGAGCGCCTCCAGACCGCGGAGCGCTACGCCGCCGATCTCGCCGCCCAGATCGAGGCCGGCCAAGTGGTGATGGACCGCATCGGCCAGATCGTCAGCGCCGCGAGCATGGTCGGCGGCGGCCGCACCGGCGAGGCCCCCGCCCCCGTCGCCGCCCCCGAACCGGTCTCGCGCCTGGCGGGTGCCGCCCAGTCCGCCGCTGCCATCCGCGCGCGCGCCGCGAGGCGGCTGGAAGGCCACGCCGCGTGATCGAGAGGCCCCGCCTTCTCCCGGCCGTCATCCTCGGCGCCATGGCTCTCCTGGCGCTGAAGCTGTTCGCCTGGATGGCGGAGCCCTATCCCGGAACCATCCCCTCCAGCGGCCTGCTGCTGGCGAACACGCCCACCTCCGCCCCGGCGCAAAAACCTTCTGCAGAAGGCAGCGGCGCGGCGCGACTCGGCGCCATTCTCGATCCCGAGACGACCGGCTCCGTCGACAAGCCCGAGAAGAAGGACAAGGAGAAGGAAAAGGCGGAAGCCGAAGCCAAGGCGGAGGCCGCGCGCGCAGCCAACCCGCTCAACAAGGCCGCGATCATCAATGGAACCGCCCCGCCGGTCTCTCCGGCCGAGCGGGCGCTGCTGGAGCGCCTCGGCGAGCGCCGCGAGGAGATCGACGCCCGCATGCGCGAACTCGAGATGCGCGAGCGCCTGCTCGACACCGCCGAGAAGAAGCTCGACAGCCGCGTCGGCGACCTCAAGGAGCTGGAGACCAAGGCCGGCGGTGGCCCGGGCGCCAAGCCGCCGGGCGAGGAGAGCAAGGCGATCAAAAACCTCGTCATCATGTATGAGGCGATGAAGCCGAAGGACGCCGCCCGCGTCTTCGACCGGCTCGGGCTCGACGTGCTCGTGCCCGTCGTCCAGCAGATGAACCCGCGCAAGATGTCCGAAGTGCTGGCCGCCATGGCGCCAGACCGGGCCGAGAAGCTCACCGTCGCACTGGCTAACCTCGCCCGCAACGGCGCGACCGAGCGCGTTGCGGTCGACGCGACGGCACTGCCGAGCACCGAACTGCCCGCCATCGCTCCCGCCCCGCGGCGGCGCTGAGCGGGGCGAGCCCTTAACGCACCGTTATCCTTGACGCGCTAGCCTGCGCCGATCGGAGTGGTCCGTCCGGCCGCTCCGACCATGTCGTGTTGCGTGAGTGTCCGGCTTTGCGTCTTCCGCGTTCCCTCGCCTTCGGCATCGGCCTTGCGGCCCTCGCCGCCGCTGCCGGCCTCGGCGCGCCGGCGCTGGCCGCCAGCGCGACGCTGCGCGGCGAGGTAATGCCGCCGGGGTTCGGGCGCATCGCACTGACCTTCGACGAACCGACACAGACGCGCATTCGCGTCTCCAACGGCGTCCTCGTCGTCGCCTTCGGATCCAGCGTCCGGGTCGACGTCGCCAAGATCGCCCGCGAGCTGCCGGCCTATGTCTCGATCGCCCGCGTCGATCCCGACGGGCGCGGCATGCGCCTCGCCCTCGCCCAGCCTTACCGCGCCAATCTGATCGAGGCCGGCGAGCGCGCCTTCATCGACCTATTGCCGGAGAACTGGAAGGGCGTCCTGCCCGGCCCGCCGCCGGAGGTCATCGCCGAAATCTCGGAGCGGCTGCGGCTGGCGGAGAGCCGCGCCCGCGAGGCCGCCCGCGCCAACCAAGCGGTCCGCCGCCCGCTCGGCCTGCGCACGGCCAGCCTGCCGACTCTGGAACGGCTGATCTTCAACGTGCCGCCCGAGACGAAGCTGGCCTCCACTCTGAACGACGGCCTGCTGACGCTGACCTTCGACAAGGCGCTCGCGGTCGATCCCGGCGCGATCAAGGACGCGCTGCCGGACGGCATCGCGCTGCGCTCGCACGATACCGGCCCAGGTACAACCACCGTCGCGATCGCCATGCCCAAGAGCTGGCAGGTCCGCAGCTTCAGCGACGAGGACGGGCTCACGGTCGATCTCCTCAAGCCGGCGGGTCAGGCGCAGGCGGCGCCCGATCCGGTGGCCGCACTCTTGGCGGCGGCGCAGACGCCGGCCGGCGCGGCAGCCGTCCCGGCTTCTTCCCCGGCGCCCGGCCCCGCGGCACCGGCTGGCGACAAGCCGGCGGCGCCGCCTGCAGCCCCGGCCGCGGCAAGCCCGCCCCCGGCCGTGGTGGCACCGCCCGTCGATCCCGCGCCCCAGCCGGTCAGGATCGCGGCTTCCGGCAACCGGCTCGATTTCCGCTTCCCGCGGCCGACCGGCGCGGCCGGCTTCTCCGATGGCGGCATCGCCACGCTTGTCTTTGACACCCGCGACACGCTCGACCCCGCCGAACTCAAGGGGCTGCTGCCGCAGCTGATCGAGGACGCGACCGTCACCCGCGAGGGCCGCGTCGTGCTGGTGCGGCTGCGGCTGGCGGGCCAGCCGCTGACGCGCCTCTTCGACGACGGCAACACCTGGTCGCTCGGCTTCGGCGATCAGGGCGGCAGGCCCTCCGAGCCGCTGGCTCCGGCGCGGGGCGTCGACGAGCGGGGACAGACGATGGTCGCTGTGCCGCTGCGCGGCATGACCGGCGTGCATTGGCTCGAGCCCGGCCCCTCCGGCCTGCCCCTCGCCGTTGCCACCGCCACGGCGCCGGTGCGCGTCACCGCCAAGCCCTATCATTTCGTCGAATTCAGCCTGCTGCCGACCACGCAGGGGCTGGTCGTGATGCCACGCTCGGACGATGTCGTGGTCCAGGCGGGCACCGAGCAGGTCCGTATCGGTCGCAGCGGCGGGCTCACCGTGACGCTCGATGTCGGCCAACCCGACAAGACCGGCGAGGACGACGCCGTCGCCAAGCGCACGCCGCTGATCGACCCGGAGGCCTGGAGCAAGCTCGTCGTCGACACGGTGCGCGACCATGAGCGCATGCTGCAGCGCGAGGTCATCGGCGCCTCGCGCGCCCGCAAATCCGAGAAGCGCCTGGCCCTGGCGCGCTTCTACGCGGCCAACGGGCTGATGGCAGAAGCCAAGGGCCCTCTGATGGCCCTCCTCGCCGACGATCCAAGCATGCGGCGCAACCGCGAGGCCCTCTTCCTGAAGGGGCTGATCGCGGCGCAGATGCACCGGCATCAGGATGCCGCAGCCGCTTTCGAGGCCCCCGCGATCAAGGACGACCCGGAAACCGGGCTCTGGCGCGCGCTCGTCGACCAGCGCCGCGGCCTGCACAGCCCCGCTCTGCTCGGCTTCCGGCGCGGGGAAGCCATCCTCGACCGCTACCCGCCCGAGCTGCAGGCGCCCTTGCGCGCGGCCAAGGCCCGCTCGGCGCTGGCGCTCAACGACCTGACCATCGCCGAACGCGAGATCGACGCGCTGGCGGGAATGCGGCCCGACCTGGTCGATCAGGAGGAGATCGCCCTGCTGCGGGCGATGGTGGACGACGGCGCGGGGCGCCCGGACAATGCGCTCGCGGGCTATCGTCCGCTGTTCGAGGCGCGCAGTCGCCCGGTCGCGGCCGAGGCGCAGTTGCGCGCGGTGCGCCTCGTCCAGGCCGAGAAGCGCAACGACATCAATGCCGACGAGGCGCTGGCGCGGCTCGAGACCGTCTCGATGATCTGGCGCGGCGGCGAACTCGAGATCGAGACGCTGGGCGAGCTCGGCCGGATCTATGCCGACGCCAAGCGCTGGCGTGATGCCTTCCAGGTCGCGCGCCGGGCCGCCGAGACCTTCCCCGAGCATCCGATCACGCGCCGGATGCAGGACGAGACGGCGCAGCGCTTCGCCGATCTCTTCGCCGGCCGCGGCATCGACGATCTGTCGCGCATCGACGCGCTCGCCCTGTTCTACGATTTCCGCGAGTTCCTCCCGGCCGGCCGTCGCGGCGACGAGATCACCCGCCTGCTGGCCGACCGGCTCGTCGCGCTCGATCTGCTCGACCAGGCCGGCGAGATCCTGCGCTACCAGATCGACCGCCGCCTGACCGGTGCGGCGCGCTCCACGGTCGCGGCGCGGCTCGCCATGGTCAATCTGATGAACAACAAGCCGGCCGACGCGCTGCGCGCCCTGAATACGACCCGGCTCGTCGAGCTGCCGGCCGACGTGAAGCGCGCCCGGCTGCTGCTGGAGGCCAAGGCCCTCTCCGATCTCTCCCGCACCGACCAGGCGCTCGATCTGCTCGAGGTCGAGCGCGGTCCGGAGATCGACCGGCTGCGCGCCGACATCTACTGGACCGGACGGCGCTGGCGCGAGGCGGGCGAAGCCCATGAGCGCATGCTCGACGAGGCCTGGCGGGGCGAGACGCCGCTCACCGACAGCCAGCGCGGCGACGTCATGCGCGCCGCGATCTCCTATGTCATGGCCGATGAGGGGCTCTCGCTCGACCGGTTGCGGAGCAAGTTCGCCACCAAGATGGCGCAGAGCACGGATGCGCGCACCTTCGCCTTCGTCACCGGCGCGAACCGCTCGAAGGCCGCCGACATCCGCGAGATGGCACGCGCCGCGGCCGCCGCCGGCGCCGACAACCTGTCCGACTTCATGCAGGCCTATCGCGAACGCTATCCGGCCTATTCGGCCGCCGCGCGACCGAAGGCCCCGCCCGCCGGCGCACCCGCCCCTGCCCCCGCGGCCGAGGCACCTGCGGCGCCCGCACCGGCCGCGACACCCGCTGCCTCCGCCGGAGCGCCCGCTCCGGCCCCTGCCCCGCCCGGGCGCAGCTGAGACGGTCTCCGCCCGTCAGCTTCCGTAGCTCTTGACCAGCGATCCGGCGACCAGTCCCCAGCCATCGACGAGCACGAAGAAGATCAGCTTGAAAGGCAGCGCCACCGTCACCGGCGGCAGCATCATCATGCCCACCGACATCAGGATCGAGGCCACCACCAGGTCGATGATCAGGAAGGGCACGAACAGCAGGAAGCCGATCTCGAAGGCGCGCCGGAGCTCCGAGATCATGAAGGCCGGCACCAGCACATGGATCTGCACGTCCTGCGGCGTCGCCGGGGGCGGCTCGCGCGACATCTCCATGAACAGCGCGAGATCCTTCTCGCGGACATGGCGCAGCATGAAGGTCTTGAACGGCACCACGCCGCGATTATACGCCTCCGCCGGCTGGATCTGCCCGGCGACGAGCGGCGCGACCGCGGTCGTGTAGGCCTCGCGCAGCGTCGGCGCCATCACGAAGCCGGTGAGGAAGACCGCGAGCCCGATGATCACGGCGTTGGGCGGCGCCGTCTGCGTGCCCAGCGCCGAGCGCAGCAGCGACAGCACCACCACGATCCGGGTGAAGGACGTCACCATGATCAGGATCGACGGCGCCAGCGACAGCACCGTGATGACGGCGATCAGCTGCAGCGCCCGCTCGGCCACTCCGCCGCCCTGGCCGAGATCGAGCGAGAGCGTCTGCGCCAGCGCCGGCCCGGCGGGCACGGCCAGCAGCGCGGCCCACAGGGCGAGCCTGCCGGTCACGGCGCGCGGGCTCCGCAGGCGGCGGCGCCATCTCGCAGAGAAGCAGATCATGGTCCCGCACATGGCCGTGGTTGCGCCCGAATCAACGCATCGGGCAGCGTCACGCTAGAGCGGGCCTCGCCGCGCCAGCAACGGGCGCGGCGGCGTCAGAGTGCCGCGCGGCGGCGAAAGCTGTTGATCGCGCGGCCGCCAACGGGGCGGAGAACGCTCAGCCCTTGGCCTTGGGGTCGCGCCCGAGCAGCCGCGCGAATTCGGCCTCGATCGCGTCCACCGAGAACGGGTCGATCGCCTTCGGATCGGGCGCGGCCGGTTCGGCGGCCTTGACCTCGGCCATCTCGACCTCCGCAGCCTCGGCCGGCTTCGGCCCGGCGGAGGGAGTGGGCTCGGGATCGGCCGCCGGCGCCGACGGGAGGGGAGTCGTCGGCTGCGCCGCCGGCTTCTGAGGCGGCGGTTCGGCCGCTGGCGGGGCGGAATCGGGACGAGCGGCCGCGACGGGCGGCGGCGTCACAACCGGAGCCGGCGTGGGTGCCGGGCCGGAGACGGGCGGCTTCGGCCCCGTTCGCTCCGGCTTGAGACCCAGTGCCATCGCCAGCTCGGCCTCGACGTCGAGCGGCAGCGCCCGGCCTGCCGGAGTCGGCGCCTCGACGGGCGGCGCCACCGGCGCAGGGGGTTCGATCACCGGCTCGACCTTTGGCGGCGGCGCCACCGGCTTGGCTTCGATGGGCTTTGTGTCGACAGGCTTCGTCTCGATCGGCTTGGGATCGGCCGCCTTCGCCGGTTCGGCCGGCTTGGCGGGCTCGGCCGGCTTGGGGGACTCCGGCGGCTTGGCGGCTGGCGCCGAGCGCACGGGTTCGGCCGCCTTCAGCGGCGGCTCGACCGGCGGGACGGCGGTCTCGGTGCCGGCAGGCGCGGGAGCGGGTCCGGCCGGCAGCGGCGCGACAGGGCTGCCCGCAGCCTGGCCCTGGGCCGGGCGCACGGCCGAGAACGGGCGCTTCAGCGCCTCGTCGAGCTGGCGCGCCATGTCGTCGAGCTCGACCGCGCTCGCCGCCGGGGCGGGCGCATGGTCACGGGCAAAGTTGGGCGGTTGCAGCGCGGGCGCGGCCGGCACCGGCGCGGCATCCTTCGGCAGGACGGCACCGAGCGCAGCGCCGCCCGCCGCCGCAGCGACCGCGGCCTCGATGGCGGCGGCGCCCTGGGCGGAGCGCGGCGGCTGGCGGGGCGAGGTGTCGGCGGCGGGAGCCGGTGCGGCGACCGGTGTGGCCGAACCCGTGGCGCGGCGCAGCTCCTCGAGGCTCTCCAGCCGGGTCGTGTCCTGGCGCACGGTTTCCTGCCTCGTCGTCTCCTGGCGCGGCAAATCCTGACGCAGCAGTTCCGGCGGAACCAGCGTGTCGAAGGGCAGCGGCCGGTCGCTCGGCAGCGGCTCGGCCTGGGTCGGCAGCGCCGCCCTCGCGCCGCTGCGCACGATGTTGGTCTCGACCACGACATCCGAGGCGCCGCCGATCATCACCAGATGCTCGACATTGTCGCGGCGGATCAGCACGAGCTGGCGCTGGCGGTCGAGGTCGTGGATGTCGACCACGCCGAGCCGCGGCTGGCGCGTACGCCCCCCGCCCTGCCCCTTGATCCGCAGCCGCCCGTCCTTGATCTGCCGCGCGAAGAGACCCAGCAGCACGAGCAGGACGAGGATGACGCCGAAGGCGATGACCCACTTCTGCGCGGTCGGGAGATCGAAGCCAAACAAGCTCTGCAAGGTCTGCCTCATAAGCGTCGGCGGGGCCGGGTCCCGGCTGCCGGAATCCACCCGATGTTGAACACGGTGCCTATAGCATAGCGCCCGCGCTTTCAGGAAACATGGTGAATGCGTGGTTAACCACATCTCCGAAAGCGGCCCCCTTTAACCGATCGTTAACCATGGGCTGGGCAATATTTACCCAGTCGACGGGCGCGCCGCGCCGACATCGGAGGGGCGAGATCATGGCGAATTCGGCCCTGGGCACGGGCGGCAACCTGATGCAGGCGCTGAAGACGCGCATGCATTTCCACCAGTCGCGCCAGAAGGTCCTGGCCGAGAACGTCGCCAACGCCGACAGCCCGGGCTTTCGCCCGATGGACGTCAAGGCGCCGGCCGGCCGGACCGGAGCGGGTGGCGTGGGCGATGTCTCGCTGGCGCGTACCAGCGCCGGGCATATGGGCATCGGCGGCCGCAGCGACGGCTTCGACAGCGCCCGCGCCCGCCGCTTCGAGACCACCCCCAGCGGCAACGCGGTCAATCTCGAGGACGAGATGATGAAGGTCGCGCAGAACCAGTCGGACTATCAGCTCGCCGCCTCGCTCTACAGCAAGGGCCTCGGGCTGATGAAGATCGCCATCGGCAAGGGGCGCTGACGAAGGCGGCTGGACGAAGCCGCTGATGCTGAACGCCGCGCAGTCGGCGCCGCGCCGGAGCAGGAGGAACGGACGACATGGATCTTCTCAAGAGCATCGCGGTGGCGACCTCGGGCCTGCGCAGCCAGTCCGGCCGCATGCGCGTCATCGCCGAGAACATGGCCAATGCCGATTCGGGCCCCGAGCGTGCTGGCGCCGACCCCTATCGCCGCAAGATCCCGACCTTCCAGCGCCGCTTCGACCGCGAGCTCGATGCGCAGGTCGTCGACATGGGCCGCGTCCAGCGCGACCAGAGCGCCTTCCGGGTCAAATACGACCCCGGCAATCCGACCGCCGACGCCGCCGGCAACGTCCGCATGCCCAACGTCAATTCGCTGATCGAGACGATGGACATGCGTGAGGCCCAGCGCAGCTACGAAGCCAACCTCAACCTCGTCTCGTCGACGCGCCGGATGATCCAGCGCACCATCGACATCCTGCGCGCCTGAAGGGAACGACCATCATGGCCACGCCCAGCTTCGCCGCCGGCGCCTACGCCTCGATGCAGGGGATGGGTGCGGGCAATCTGCTCCGCAAGCCGCAGGCCGCCTCGGCCTCGGAAACCGGCAGTACGGATTTCTCCGCCCTGATCGGCAAGGCGCTCGAGGCCACCGCCGATGCGGGCC
Organism: Allobosea massiliensis; assembly: GCF_042655245.1. Classification (NCBI taxonomy): domain Bacteria; kingdom Pseudomonadati; phylum Pseudomonadota; class Alphaproteobacteria; order Hyphomicrobiales; family Alloboseaceae; genus Allobosea; species Allobosea massiliensis. Next base: position 16,904 of record NZ_JBHSLU010000010.1, read on the forward strand.
GCCGCTCGGACGCCCAATCGGCCGCCGTCGCCGCCGGCCGCGCCGACGTGGTCGACGTCGTCACCGCGGTGGCGGAAAGCGAGGCCGCGATCGAGACGCTCGTCGCCGTGCGCGACCGCGTCATCGCGGCCTATGAAGAAATCATGCGGATGCCGGTCTGAACCCGGCCCATCAGGACTTTCATCCATGACCTCCGGAGCCATCCTCGACGTCGCCCGCGACGGCATCATGGTCTTTCTCAAGGCCGGCGGGCCGCTGATGATGGTCGCCCTCATCGTCGGCCTCGCCGTCTCGCTGATCCAGGCCCTGACCCAGATCCAGGAGCAGACGCTCGTCTACGTCCCGAAGATCATCGCCGTCTTCGCCGCGATGATGCTGTTTCTCCCGTTCATGGGCGACGCGCTGGCGGGTTATATGGGGCGGGTCGCCGTCCGAATCGCCACGGGCGAATGAGCCTGCCGCTGCCGTGCCCTGCCCTCTGCGGCGGTCCGGCCCCGCGGCGCCCGCAATGGCGACGAGGCCCCGGCGGCACGATGCAGATCGCGATCCTGCCCGAGATCAGCGCCGTCTTCGTGCTCGTCTTCGCGCGGGTGGGCACGCTGGTCATGCTGATGCCGGGCATCGGGGAGCGTTTCATCTTCTCGCGGGCGCGCCTGTCGCTCGCCTTCTTCATCGCCCTGATGATGGTGCCGATGGCCCGCCCGCAGCTCAGACTTCCCCCCGATATGCCGGGCATCTTCGGGCTGCTGGTCGGCGAAATCCTGATCGGGCTGATCATCGGCGTCTGCGCGCGCCTCGTCATGGCAGCGCTGCAGACCGCCGGCACGCTGGTGGCGCAGACCATGGGTCTCGGCTTCGCGATGACGGTCGATCCCACCGGCGGCACGCAGAACCCCTCGATCGGCAACCTGCTCACCATGCTCGGCATCACGCTGATCCTGACCAGCGACCTGCACCATGTCGCGATCGTCGCGATCCATGAGAGCTATCGCGTCCTGCCGCCGGGAGCCGCGCCGCCGGTCGACGACGTGATGACGCTCGCGGTGCGCGCCGCCGCGCAGGGCTTCTCGCTGGCGGTGCAGATTTCCGCGCCTTTCATCGTCTTCGGGCTGCTGTTCAATCTCGGGCTCGGCGTGCTCGCGCGCATGATGCCGCAGCTTCAGGTCTTCTTCCTCGCGGTCCCGGCCTCGATCCTCGGCGGCATGCTCGTCTTCTTCGCCGTCATCGGCGTGATGATGAGCGTCTTCCTGGGCGAGCTCGGCGGCTTCCTGCGCCAGTTCACGGGAAACTGAGCGCCGATGTCCGAGGAGGCCGACAACGAGGACAGAACAGAGGAGCCGACCCAGCGAAAACTGGATCAGGCCGCCGAGAAAGGCGACATTCCCAGATCGCAGGAGATCGGCACCTTCTTCGTGCTCTGCGGCTTCACCCTGGCGCTGCTCGTCGGAGCCGGCTGGGCCGCCCGCGACAGCGCGCTCTCGCTGCGCGCCTTCCTGATGAACGCCCATCAGGTGCCCTCCGACGGCTCCGCCTTCGCGCATGTCGCCAAGCAGGGGGTGATGACCGGATTCGCCGCACTCGGCCTGCCCTTCGCCTTCATCCTCGTCGCGGCCCTGGCCGGCGCGCTCATCCAGCACAAGCCGCTCTGGACCTTCGACCCGCTGATGCCGAAGCTGAACCGAATCTCGCCCATGGCCGGCGCCAAGCGCATGTTCGGCAAGGAGGCCTGGGTGAACTTCGCCAAGGGGCTGGCGAAGACCGGCCTCGTCGGCGCCGTGCTCTGGATCACGCTTTGGAACGAGCACGACCGGCTCGAGGGCTTCGCCCAGATGAGCGTCGCGGCCCTGCTGCCGGCGACGCTCGTGCTGGCGATCAAGCTGATGGGCGCGGCGCTCGCCCTCTTCGCCGTGGTCGCGCTCGGCGATTTCGTCTGGCAGCGCTTCTCCTGGTACCAACGCCAGAAGATGACCAAGCAGGAGCTCAAGGAAGAGTACAAGAACTCGGAAGGCAATCCCGAGGTGAAGGCGAAGCTGCGCCAGATCCGGGCCCAGCGGGTCCGCAAGCGCATGATGGCGCAGGTGCCCAAGGCCACCGTCATCGTCACCAACCCGACGCACTATGCCGTCGCCCTGCAATACGAGCCCGGCATGGCGGCGCCGCTCTGCCTCGCCAAGGGCGTCGACGCGATCGCGCTGAAGATCCGCGAGGTCGCCGGCGAGCACGAGGTCCCGATCGTCGAGAACGTGCCGCTGGCGCGCGCGCTCTATGCCAGCGTCGAGATCGACGAAGAGATTCCTGTCGAACACTATCAGGCGGTGGCGGAAGTGATCGGATACGTCTTGCGCCTGAAGCGCCGCCGCGCCTAACTCGTTCAACAGCCTCGACTGCCGCCGCCAGCGCGGCCCCATGTCAACGGGACGGACCACACCGCAATGGGCGGCACCACGACAGCGATCGATCGTTCCGACAAGCCGGGCCATATCGGCGTCATCCTGCTCGTCGCGGGGCTGCTCGTCGGCTCGGCGATCGCGCTCGGCTTCATCGCCAATGAATGGGCGCAGCCGCTGATCCTGGGCCTGCTCGGCCTGCTCTCCGTGGTCGGCGTCTTCGGCCTCTTCGCCTTCGCGATCGGCCTGGTGCAGTTCTCCGGCCGCGCCGCCCGCAACGACCTGACCAAGGCGATCGTCGACCGGGCCGACGAGGGCGTCGTCGTCACCGAGGGCGAGACCGCGATCGTCTATGCCAACGAGGCCTATCTGGCCCTGGCCGGCGCCCGCGGCGCCAGCGATCTGCGCCCCGTCAACAGCCTCTTCACCGGCCGCGCCGAGGTCTCCGAGGCCATCTACCGCCTCGCCACCGCCGCCCGCGAGAACCGCAAGCTGGTCGAGGAGGTGCGGCTCGAACCCGCCCTCGGCGGGCGCGGCGCCGTCGGCTGGTACCGCATCAAGGTCTCGCCGCTGCGCCGCGACGGCCGCCCGGCCACGCTCTGGTCGGTCTCCGACGTCACGCCCGAGCGCGAGCGCCAGGAGAACGCCTTCCAGGAGCTCCAGCACGCGATCGACTATCTCGACCACGCGCCGGCCGGCTTCGTCTCGATCGACGCCGATGGCGAGGTCTCCTATCTCAACGCCACCCTCTCGGGCTGGCTCGATTTCGACCTCGCCCGCTTCGGCTCCGGCGGCCTGCATCTCGACGACATCGCCACGCCCGCCGCCGCCGCCCTCGTCCAGGCCATCCGCGGCCATGCCGGCGATGTCCGCGTCGAGGTGCTCGACGTCGATCTCAAGCGCCGCAACGGCGCGCCCCTCCCCGTGCGCCTGCACCACCAGGTCGCCTTCGGCAGCGACGGCCGCGCCGGCCCCTCGCGCACGCTCGTGCTCAACCGCGCCCCCGGCGAGGCCGGCACCGACGGCAGCAGCGAGGCCGAGATCCGCTTCGCCCGCTTCTTCCACTCGACGCCGATGGCGATCGCCACTGTCGACCGCACCGGCGCCATCCTGCGCGCCAACGCCGCCTTCGCCCGGCTCACCCCGGGCGGGCCGCAGCCCGCCACGATCCTCGATCTCGTCGCCGCCGGCGGTGGGCTCGACCGGGCGCTGGCGGATGCGATGGAGGGCCGCTCCGAGATCACCCCGCTCGACCTGACGCTGGCGGCCGACGAGACCCGCTCGGTCCGGCTCTATCTCTCGCCGGTGGCGGCGACGGAGGATGGCGACGGCGAGCGCGCCATCATCTACGCGCTCGAGACCACCGCCGAGCGCAAGCTCAAGGACAATATCGACCAGGCCCAGAAGATGCAGGCGGTCGGCCAGCTCGCCGGCGGCATCGCGCACGACTTCAACAACGTGCTGCAGGTCATCATCAACGCCTCGGAGTTCCTGCTGGCGAGCCACCGGCCGACGGACCCCTCCTTCCCCGACATCATGCAGATCAAGCAGAACGCCTACCGCGCCGCGGCGCTGGTGCGGCAGCTGCTCGCCTTCTCGCGCCGCCAGACGCTGCGCCCGCAGGTGCTGGAGCTCGGCGACGTGCTCTCCGACCTCTCGCTGATGCTGAAGCGCGTCGTCGCCGACAAGGTCACGCTCGACGTGCGCCAGGGCCGCGACCTCTGGCCGGTCAAGGCCGATCTCGGCCAGCTCGAGCAGGTCATCGTCAACCTCGCCGTCAACGCCCGCGACGCCATGGCCGATGGCGGCAAGCTCACCGTGCGCACCCGCAATGTCGAGCGGGCCGACTGCGCCGGCTTCGCCCATGCCGCCCTGCCGGCGGACGACTATGTGCTGCTCGAGGTCGAGGACTCCGGTACCGGCATCGCGCCCGAGCATCTCGACAAGATCTTCGAGCCCTTCTTCACCACCAAGGAGGTCGGCAAGGGCACGGGGCTGGGCCTCTCCATGGTCTATGGCATCGTCAAGCAGACCGGCGGCTTCGTCTTCTGCGACTCGGTCGTCGGCCGCGGCACGATCTTCCGCATCTTCCTGCCCCGCCATGTGCCGAGCGAGGAGGAGATCGCCGCCGAGGCCGCGGTCAAGGAGGCGCCGAAGAAGGTCGCCGCCGACCACACCGGCGCCGGGGTCATCCTGCTAGTCGAGGACGAGGACGCCGTGCGCGCGCTCAACGCCCGCATGCTGGTCTCGCGCGGCTACACCGTCCACGAGGCCGCCTCGGGCGTCGAGGCGCTCGACATCTTCCTCGCCCATGACGGGCAGATCGACCTCGTCGTCTCCGACGTGGTCATGCCCGAGATGGACGGCCCGACGCTGCTCGGCGAGCTGCGCCAGCGCAACCCCAACACCAAGGTCGTCTTCGTCTCCGGCTATGCCGAGGAAGCCTTCCGCAAGAACCTGCCCGAGGGCGAGGATTTCCACTTCCTGCCGAAACCCTTCACGATGAAGCAGCTCGTCGAGACGGTGAAGGCGGCGATGGGGTGAGCCCGGTGCGGGGGCCGAGCGCGCGCCGCTATGCGATCCTGCTCGCCGTGCAGACGCTCTGTGCGGCGGTCGTGTTGTTCAACATCCATGCGAGCTTTCGCCTGCTGATCGAGAACATCGGCACGCCGCATCTCTCCACACGGCTGAGCATCGTGCAGCTGCTGCTCGCGGCGGCTCTGGGCCAGGCCTGCTACTGGTACCGGCTGCACCGGGTCGCCCTGCCGCCGATCCGCCGCAACCTGCCGATCGGGCATCTGCTGGCCTTCGCCAGCCGCATCGGCTTCATCTTCGGCAGCGCGCTGTTCTCGGTCTATTTCCTGCGCCACGCCCCGGTCGTCGACCTCTCGACCGCCGACCTGGTCTGGCGCGGCACCCTGCTGCTGGCGATCCTGTTCGCGCTCTATTGCTACACGCTCGAACTGGAGCGTCTCGGCGCGGCGCTTCAGGCGCCGCCTAGCGCCTGAAGCGGGGCGCGGATGGCCAGGTTCCTGCCCAAGCCCTTCACGATGAAGCAGCTCGTCGAGACGGTGAAGGCGGCGATGGGCTAGCGCTCAGCCGAGCGCATCCACCAGCGAGGGCCGGCTGTTGCCGTCGCGCCCAGTCACGGCCGGCGCCGCCAGCATCGCGTTCAGCACCGCCTCCTGCGTCGCCTCGGCGGCCGCCCGGAACGGCCCGTCGATCCGGCTCTCGTTGAGCATCGTCATCGGCAGGAGATCGGCTGTCTCGTGATGGGCGATGCGACCCGCCGTGCTGAACGCGACGGCGATGTCGCCACTGCCATGGCCCCAGAAGGCGCCGAGCCGCGCCAGCCCCGCGCCGCAGCGCCGCGCCACCCGGTTGAGCTGGCGCGATTCGAGCGGCAGGTCGGTCGCCAGCACGATGATCACCGAGCCCCGCTCGGGCGCGGCAGGAGTCGGCACCGGCGGCACGGGCCGGCGCCCGTCCGGCAGAACGAGATCGCCGGCATTGCCGAAATTGGCGAGTACGAGCACGCCCAGCGTGAAGTCCCGGCCATCCAGACGCATCAGCCGCGAGGCCGTGCCGATGCCGCCTTTGAAGCCGAAGGCGCTCATCCCCGAGCCGGCGCCGACCGCACCCTCCGCCACTGGCCCGCCCGCCGCGGCATCGAGAGCCGCGACCGCATCGGCTTCCGTCAGGGCCCGCGCCCGGATGTCCGACAGGAACCCGTCATTGCACTCCAGCACCAGCGGATTGACCGTGCCGGTCTCGCGGCCGATCTCGGGATTGGCCGCCAGCGCCCGGCCGACCAGCGCATCGAAGCCGGTGCCGACCGAGAAGGTGTTGCCGAGCAGGATCGGCGTCTCGATCTGGCCGAGCTCGGCGAGCTGTACCAGCCCGGCGCTCTTGCCGAAGCCGTTGATGACGTCGCATCCGGCCCGCAGCTTCTCGCGGAAAAGATCGCCCTCATGCGGCAGCACAGCGGTGAAGCCCGTGAGAATGTTTCCCTCGCGCAGGCTGCGATGGCCGACGCGCACGCCGGCGACGTCGGTGATGGCGTTCAGCGGCCCCGGCGGCAGGCTGCCGCAGATCAGCCCGAAGTCACGCGCGCGCCTGTTCATGTCACCTCGTCTCCGGTCGGTGCCGAGGCCTTCGCCGCGGCGCATCCCCTCTCCTAGACCCTCCTGCCATCTCCTGTCAGCAGGCGCGAAACGAGAACGAAGAAAGAACTTGCGCGCGAGAACAAACCATGACCATTCTCGCTCACCGGCGCGGATTGAGATGTCCCCGTGCCCCTGCCATAAGGAGCGCAGATCGTGAGTCAGGCGAATCTCAAACTCGTGGAAGGGTCCTCGATGGACAAGGCCAAGGCGCTCGATGCGGCGCTCTCGCAGATCGAACGCGCCTTCGGCAAGGGCTCGATCATGCGCCTGGGCAAGAACCAGCAGGCGATCGAGATCGAGACCGTCTCCACCGGCTCGCTCGGCCTCGACATCGCGCTCGGCGTCGGCGGTCTGCCGCGCGGCCGCGTCATCGAGATCTACGGACCGGAAAGCTCCGGCAAGACCACGCTGGCGCTGCACACCATCGCCGAGGCCCAGAAGAAGGGCGGCGTCTGCGCCTTCGTCGATGCCGAGCACGCGCTCGATCCGGTCTATGCCCGCAAGCTCGGCGTCAATCTCGACGACCTGCTGATCTCCCAGCCCGACACCGGCGAACAGGCGCTCGAGATCACCGACACCCTCGTCCGCTCCGGCGCGATTGACGTGCTGGTCGTCGACTCGGTCGCAGCCCTCACCCCGCGCGCCGAGATCGAGGGCGAGATGGGCGATGTCCAGCCCGGCCTCCAGGCCCGCCTGATGAGCCAGGCGCTGCGCAAGCTGACCGCCTCGATCTCGCGCTCGAACTGCATGGTCATCTTCATCAACCAGATCCGCATGAAGATCGGCGTGATGTACGGCTCTCCGGAGACGACGACCGGCGGCAACGCGCTGAAGTTCTACGCCTCCGTGCGCCTCGACATCCGCCGCGTCTCGACGCTGAAGGAGCGCGACGAGGCCACCGGCAACCAGGTCCGCGTCAAGGTCGTCAAGAACAAGGTCGCGCCGCCCTTCAAGCAGGTCGAGTTCGACATCATGTTCGGCGAGGGCATCTCCAAGGTCGGCGAGCTGATCGATCTCGGCGTCAAGGCCGGCATGGTCGAGAAGTCCGGCGCCTGGTTCTCCTTCGACAGCCAGCGCCTTGGCCAGGGCCGCGAGAACGCCAAGAGCTTCCTCAAGGCCAATCCCGAGGTCGCGGCCAAGATCGAGGCCACGATCCGCCAGAACTCGGGTCTCGTCGCCGAGCGCATCCTCGACCAGGCGACCCCGACGGCGGATGATCTCGACGAGGGCGAGGCCTGAGGGAAGGCTCTCACCGGCGTCATGCTCGGGCTTGACCCGAGCATCTCCTGCCGAGAGATTCTCGGGTCTACGCGGAGTTTATCCTTGGGCCGATCAGAGATCGGACCCGAGCGCTTCGCCCGAGAATGGCGTCACACGAAACACGGGCGGCCCTCGGGTCGCCCGTTGTCGTTTGGGCTCAACGCCTTGCGCTCTTCACTCTCTCGACAGCGGCAGGCCGCCTCACTAGAACGCTTGAAACCGCCGGCCCTGCCCGGAGGGCAGCCCGATAGCCAAGAGTTCGAACAGCGATGAGCGGCGTCAACGAAATCCGGTCCACCTTCCTCGACTACTTCAAGGGCCAGGGCCATGAGGTGGTGGCGTCGAGCCCGCTCGTGCCGCGCAACGACCCGACGCTGATGTTCGCCAATTCGGGCATGGTGCAGTTCAAGAACGTCTTCACCGGCCAGGAGAAGCGGCCTTACGTCCGGGCCACCACCGCGCAGAAATGCGTCCGCGCCGGCGGCAAGCACAACGACCTCGACAATGTCGGCTACACGGCCCGCCACCACACCTTCTTCGAGATGCTGGGGAATTTCTCCTTCGGCGACTATTTCAAGGAACAGGCGATCAGCCATGCCTGGACGCTGGTCACCCGCGAATTCGGCCTGCCCAAGGAGAAGCTGACCGTCACCGTCTTCTCCGAGGACGACGAGGCCCACGGCCTCTGGAAGAAGATCGCCGGCCTGCCCGATTCCCGCATCATCCGCATCCCGACGTCGGATAATTTCTGGCGCATGGGCGACACCGGCCCCTGCGGCCCCTGCTCTGAGATCTTCTACGACCATGGCGACCACATCCCCGGTGGCCCGCCCGGCTCGCCCGACGAGGATGGCGACCGTTTCATCGAGATCTGGAACCTCGTCTTCATGCAGTATGAGGAGGCGGCGGGCGGCGTTCGAACCAACCTGCCTCGCCCCTCGATCGACACCGGCATGGGGTTGGAACGCATCGCCGCCGTGCTCCAGGGCACCCATGACAATTATGCGATCGACCTGTTCGCGGCGCTGATCTCCGCCATCGCCGACCTCACCAATGTCCCCTCCGACGGGCCGATGAAGGCGAGCCACCGCGTCATCGCCGACCATCTGCGCTGCTCGGCCTTCCTGATTGCCGACGGCGTGCTGCCCTCGAACGAGGGCCGCGGCTATGTGCTGCGCCGGATCATGCGCCGCGGCATGCGCCATGCGCAGCTGCTCGGCGCCAGGGAGCCGCTGCTGCACCGCCTCGTTCCGGTGCTGACCCGCGAGATGGGCCGCGCCTATCCCGAGCTGCTGCGCGCCGAGGCGCTGATCTCGGAGACGCTGCAGCTCGAGGAAACCCGCTTCCGCACCACGCTCGCCCGCGGCCTGACCCTGCTCGACGACGCCGCGAAGGACCTGACCGCCGGCCAGAGCCTCAAGGGCGAGGTCGCCTTCACGCTCTACGACACCTACGGCTTCCCGCTCGACCTGACGCAGGACGCGCTGCGCGCGCGCGGCGTCACCGTCGACACGGATGGCTTCGATGCCGCCATGCAGCAGCAGAAGGCCAAGGCGCGCGCCGCCTGGGCCGGCACCGGCGAGGCCGCCACCGAGAAGCTCTGGTTCCCGCTGCGTGACAGGCTCGGCGCCACCGAATTCCTCGGCTACGACACCGAGACCGCCGAGGGCGTCATCACCGCGCTGATCCGTGACAATGCCGAGGTCGAGACGCTCGCCGCCGGCGAAAGCGGGCTGATGATCGTCAACCAGACGCCGTTCTATGGCGAGTCCGGCGGCCAGGTCGGCGATGCCGGTACGGTCCGCGGCGCCGGCTTCCTGGCTGAGGTCGGCGACGTCCAGAAGAAGCTCGGCGATGTCTTCGCCCATGCCGTCACGGTCAAGGAGGGCGTGCTGAAGCGCGGCGCCGCCGTCGAACTGACGGTCGACCATGCCCGCCGCACCGCGATCCGCGCCAACCACTCCGCCACCCATCTGCTGCACGAGGCCCTGCGCCTCGTGCTCGGCGACCATGTCGCGCAGAAGGGCTCGCTGGTCTCGCCCGAGCGCCTGCGCTTCGACTTCTCGCATCCCAAGCCGATTTCGGACGAGGAGCTGCGCGAGGTCGAGGAGATCGCCAACGCCATCGTGCTCAGGAACGAGCCGGTTTCGACGCGGCTGATGAGCGTCGACGAGGCCATCGCCTCGGGCGCCCGCGCCCTCTTCGGCGAGAAGTACGGCGACGAGGTCCGCGTCGTCTCGATGGGCACGAATGCGACTGGCCGCGCCTTCTCGGTCGAGCTCTGCGGAGGCACCCATGCCGGCCGCACCGGCGATATCGGCCTCGTCAGCGTCGTCGGTGAGAGCGCGGTCGCCGCCGGCGTCCGCCGTCTCGAGGCGATGACCGGCAACGGCGCCCGCCTGCGGCTCAACACCGAGTCGCGTCTGCTCGATGGCCTCGCCAGCCTGCTCAAGGTGCCCGCGCACGAGGCCGGCCCACGCTTGGCCGCGCTGATCGAGGAGCGCCGCAAGCTCGAGCGCGAGCTGTCCGAGGCTCGCAAGAAGCTCGCCATGGGCGGCGGCGGCGAGGCGCAGGATCCGGTCCAGGAGATCGCCGGCACGAAGCTGCTCGCCCGCGCCGTCACCGGCGTCGAGATGAAGGATCTCAAGAGCCTGGCCGACGAGGCCAAGGCCCGCATCGGCTCCGGCGTCGTCGCCATCGTCGGCGTCGCGGAGGATGGCAAGGCCGGCGTCGTCGTCGGCGTCACGCCGGACCTGACGGACCGTTTCGATGCGGTCGCGCTGGTACGCGCGGCCTCCGAGGCGCTCGGCGGCAAGGGCGGCGGCGGACGCCGCGACATGGCCCAGGCCGGCGGCCCCGACGGCGGCAAGGCGCAAGGAGCGCTCGACGCCGTCGCCGCCGCGATGGGCTAAAGGCGGCATGGCCGTCGCCGCTCCCAAGGGTTGGCGGCGGCAGGTCCATCTCTGGCTCGACCATGGCGCGGGCGACGATCCCGTCGCCAACGGCATCCATCGCGGCCTCGTCCTGCTGATCTGCGCCAATGTCGCGGCGATCGTGCTGGAATCGGTTCCCGATATCGCGGCGCGCTTCGGCCCGGTCTTCCATGCGCTCGAAACCGTCTCGCTGGCGCTCTTCGCGCTGGAATATGTCGCGCGCCTCTGGGTCGCGCCCGAGCATGTGCGCTACCGCGCGCTGACGCCGGCGCAGGCGCGGCTGACCTATGCCGCCTCGTTGCCGGCCATGGTCGACCTGCTGGCGACCCTGCCGCTCGCCTTCGCCATGCTGGGGCTCGCCGACCTGCAGTTCCTGCTGCTGTTGCGGCTGCTGCGCTTCTTCAAGCTCGGGCGCTACTCGCCCGGCATGGCCTCGCTCGCTGCCGCGCTCCAGGCCGAACGCAAGGCCCTCTTCGCCTGCTTCGTCGTGCTGATGGGCGTGATGCTGATGACGGCGAGCGTCATGCACCTCGTCGAGCGCGAGGCCCAGCCCGACAAGCTCGGCACCATTCCGGACGCAATGTGGTGGGCGATCATCACCCTCACCACCGTGGGCTATGGCGATGTCTCGCCGATCACCGCCGCCGGCAAGGCGGTCGCCGCCGTCACCGCGGTGCTCGGCCTCGTCATGCTGGCGCTGCCGGTCGGCATCGTCGCCACCGCCTTCGCGCAGGAGATCCACCGCCGCGAATTCGTCGTCACCTGGAGCATGATCGCGCGGGTGCCATTATTCGGCCAACTCGATGCGGTCGAAATCGCGGAGGTGATGCAGTTCCTGCGCGCCCGCACGGTCCGCAACGGCGTCGTCGTCGCGCATGATGGCGAGCCGCTGCAGGCGCTCTATTTCGTCGCCAGCGGCGAGGTCGAACTCGCTCTGCCGGAGGGAAAGACGATTCTGGACGAAGGCCATTTCTTCGGTGCGCTGGTGCTGGACGACGTCGCGATCACGAGCCACGCCTCGGGCGTCAACGCCGCCGTCGCGACCGCGCCGACCAAGCTGCTCGTGCTCGACCAGATCGACTTCAAGGCGCTGACCGCGCGCAGCCCGAAGCTCGCCGCCCATATCCGCAAGCTGGCCCGCGACGCATGAGGCGGCGCCGTCTCGTGCTGCTGGCAGTGGCCGCCCTGCCGCTGGCCGCGCTGGCCTCGGCTCATGCGCAGGCTCCGGCCCAGCCGGCGACCGCCCGCAAGCCGCCCCAGCCCGGCGGCCCGGCGCTCTCGGCCTCGCAGCGGGTGATGGCCGGCTCGCCGCTGAGTGTCCTGGCGACGCGTGCGCCGGAGGGGTCGCGGCTCGCCATCGCCCGCCCGGCGGACCCGCCCGCGACCGCCATCGTTGTTGTACCGCTCGGCCCCCGCCCGTCGGCCAGCCTGCCCACGCCGGGCGAGGCCGGCGCCTATGAACTGCGCCTGACGCGCGACCAGGACGGCGCCCCGGTCATCCTGCTGCGCCAGCCGCTCGTCACCACGCCGCCGGAGGCGACGCTGGCCGCACCGGCCCGCATCGGCCGCGGCCAGGCCCTGCCGGTGCGCGGCATCGGCCCCAATGGCGAGCGCGACCGCGTCGTGCTGGTCCCGGCCGGCGCCGCCCCCGAGGCGGAAGGCCCGTCCTTCTTCCCGCAGGAGAACGTCGAGGCGACGCTGGACGGCCCCGACCAGCCCGGCGCCTACGAGCTGCGCTATGTCATGGACGCCCCCGTCAGCGGCCTGCGCGTGCTGGCGACGCGGGCGGTGACGGTGGAGTGAGGCTGGGCAGCCCCGTCTGCCGGCCTTACCCCTGGATCTTGCCGAACTTGCCGCGGGCGATCCTTTTCGCCACCCCGACGCCGCTCTTGATGCGCTGCCCTTCCGGCGCGATCGGCATGACCCAGATCTCCTCGCGGTTGCCCCAGGACAGCACGAGATCGTCGTCGATCTCCCAGCGCCCGGTGCGCCCGGCGGCATCCTTCACCGTTCCGTTGGGATTGACGCAGAGCGAGGCCTCGGTGTCGTAGGTGCCATTCTTGATCGGCCAGTCGAACACGTATTTCGCCCCGCCCGGCAGGCTCCAGGTGCCGACCAGCCGCACCGCGTTCACTTCCTTGATGATGTCGGCATGCTGCATGAGCGGAAAGCGCAGCCAGAGATCCGTGTAGGTGAGCGACTCGATCCAGGCGGCCCTGAGGCTGGGGCCCAGCATGTTGGCGAACAACCTGAATTTCGGGCCGTCACCATTGTGGACCTCGCTCACGTCGGGGTTCTTGAAGGAATGCGCGGCCGTCGTATGGCCATAGACCCAGACGCCGAGCCCGATCCGATCGTTGAGGGAGGTGGTCAGCCCCCCCGGCGATCCCGCGAGACAGGAATAGAAGACGACGCTCGCGCCCGGCTTCAGCTTCGGCTTGAGCGCGTCCGCCATCTTGTTGATGTCGTCGGGCGTCAGGATGTGGCCACCGAGCTGCGTGTTGTAGCCGTGCCCGAAATAGGCGAACAGATCGAGCCCGCCGGCCATATTCTCGATCTTTTTGAGCAGGTCGTCGCGGTTGCGCGGATAAGGCAGGCCATTGGAAAACTCCGAATAGCCGCCGGTATAGGCGTCCCGCAGCCGGGCCGCGGCCGGCTTGAAGACGATGTCGCAGTCCTTCTCGTCCTTCTTGTTGTCTCTCGTGGTGATGGCCCAAGCATTGATCACGGCCGGCTCCGGGGCTGCTGCGACGGTGACGCCCATGGGAGACCAGCATACCGGGATCGCACGTCCCTCAAACGGATGAGGTCGACTGCACGGCGGTCACGGGCGTGACGGCGGTAACGGGACGCGCCCGCCCGGGTTGGTCCTCGGAATGCCGACTGATCGTCCGCCGAATCTTATCCCCGCAGTCTCACCCGCCCCTATGCTCCCCCTGCTGCACCCGACCAAGGGGGCTGTCGCGAGGCGTCGTGCGGCCGGGTGTGGTGGCGGGTTTCGGGAGGCGTCGCCGTCGCGGGCGGGGGCTCCCGGAGGTCGAGCGGTTGGACGTCCCCTCGTCAGGGACTGATGGCCGCGACGCCCAAAATCCCCGCGCGCGGAGCCGGGCGGCGCGAGATCGGCGCTGCATCGACATTCCGACACCGACGCGCGGCTTTGGTCCGCGCGCCACCTGGCTCCGCGCATCCCCTTTCGGGGGCATTGATGCGAAACCCCGCGGCTCAGGCCGGTCGGGGGGTTCGGTGCGAGGTACGCTTCTAGTTGTCTCGGAAACACCACCGTCATCCTGGGCGGCCGAAGGCCGACCGGGATCCATCATCGGGCGCTGTCCAGCCCTAGGATGGATCCCGGTCTGCGCCGCTACGCGGCTTGTCCAGGATGACGGCGTCGAGGAAACGGCCGCCCCACGAAAAAGCCCGGCCGTCGCCGGCCGGGCTCTCATCGTGACGAAAAGCTCGCCCGCTCAGGCGGCCATGGCCTTGCGCATGTTCTCGCTGACCTTCTCGAGGAAGCCGGTGGTCGAGAGCCACTTCTGCTCGGCGCCGACCAGCAGCGCGAGATCCTTTGTCATGTCGCCGGCCTCGACGGTGTCGACCGTGACCTTCTCGAGCAGCGAGGCGAACTTGGCGAGCTCGGCATTGCCGTCGAGCTTGGCGCGGTGGGCGAGGCCACGGGTCCAGGCGAAGATCGAGGCGATCGAGTTGGTCGAGGTCTCCTTGCCCTTCTGGTGCTCGCGGTAGTGGCGGGTCACCGTGCCGTGGGCGGCTTCCGCCTCGACGGTCTTGCCGTCCGGCGTCATCAGCACCGAGGTCATCAGGCCGAGCGAGCCGAAGCCCTGCGCCACCGTGTCCGACTGCACGTCGCCATCGTAGTTCTTGCAGGCCCAGACATAGCCGCCCGACCACTTCATCGCCGAGGCGACCATGTCGTCGATCAGGCGGTGCTCATAGGTGATGCCGAGCTTGTCGAACTCGGCCTTGAACTCGGCCTGGTAGATCTCCTCGAAGATGTCCTTGAAGCGCCCGTCATAGGTCTTGAGGATGGTGTTCTTGGTCGAGAGATAGACCGGGTATTTGCGGATCAGGCCGTAGTTCAGCGAAGCGCGGGCGAAATCCCTGATCGACTCGTCGAGATTGTACATCGCCATGGCGACGCCGGCGTCCGGGGCCTTGAAGACCTCCTTCTCGATCACCGCGCCGTCCTCGCCGACGAACTTGATCGACAGCGTGCCCTTGCCGGGGAACTTGAAGTCGGTGGCGCGGTACTGGTCGCCATAGGCGTGGCGGCCGATCACGATCGGCTGGGTCCAGCCCGGCACGAGGCGCGGCACGTTCTTGCAGATGATCGGCTCGCGGAAGATCACGCCGCCGAGGATGTTGCGGATCGTGCCGTTCGGGCTCTTCCACATCTGCTTGAGGTTGAATTCCTTCACGCGGCCTTCATCGGGGGTGATGGTCGCGCATTTCACGGCGACGCCGTGCTTCTTGGTCGCGTTGGCGGCGTCGATCGTGACCTGGTCGTCGGTGGCGTCGCGGTTCTCGACCGAGAGGTCGTAATAGTCGAGCTCGAGATCGAGATAGGGGAAGATCAGCGTGTCCTTGATCTTCTGCCAGATGATGCGGGTCATCTCGTCGCCGTCCATGTCGACGACCGGGTTGGCGACCTTGATCTTGCTCATGTGAAACGACCCCTGCTGCTGGCCAGATGTGGAGCTTTTCCAGACTGCGGCAGGGATGCCGCAGGCGGTTGGCCGCTTCCTAGAACATCGGCCCTCAAAGGGAAATGCGGTTTTCGGCTAAGCCGGCGCAAATGCACGTCAGGCCGGGAGGCGCCTCTGTGGCAGGCGCGGCTTTCGCGCAACGCCGGGCAGCCGATCGCGAACCGCCCCATCCTCGCCGCAAAATCGTCCGGATCCGCCCCGAGCCTCCCGCGCTCGTTCACGCCGGCCCGGAAGACCGCCTCCCCCATGCCTCGCTCGCTCCTCCCTTGCTCGCCCCTGCCTCCGCTCTCGTCACAGCCTGCTCTCGCCACGCTCCGCTATCCCTTCGCCATCGCTCTGCTTCTGGCCGCCGCGCCCCTGGCCCGCGCCGAGACCCCGGCGGAGGAGCCGGCGCCGGTTCAGGACGCCGCCTTCGGCGAGGAGGCCGAAACCAGCCTGTTCGCACCGATTCCGCGCTGGGAGGCGGCGACACCGGAGCCCGCTCCGGAGCGTCCCGGCTATCTGACGCCCGGCGCCGGCCGGCGCGCTCTGCCCAATCCCCTCGCCCGGCCCGAGATCGCGGCGACGCCGATCCGCCGCGGGCTGACGCCTTCCGGCGCCCCGCTGCCGGCGGTGACCGAGCGCGCCGTCGGCATGAAGCTCGGTGCCGAGCAGGTCTCGCTCTCGACCGAGATCGTCACCGGTCAGGGCGGCTGGCAGCGCGGCGACACGCGGCTCGGCTGGAACCTGGCGCGAAGCGCCGATTCCGAGGGCAACGTCGTCTGGAGCGCGGCGGCCGGCGGCAGCCTGCCCGCTTCCGGCGCCGCGGAGCAGACCGGCGAGGCCGTGCTCGGCTACCGCTTGCGCCCGCACGATATCGTCACATTGACCACCGAGATCGCGCTGGCCGGCAGCTACAGCTTCGCCGCGCAGAACGGCCTCGCCGGCAGCCTGACGCCCCGCGTCAAGGTCGTCGCCGACCTGACCCGACCGCTGGCGACGCCCTGGCGCACCACGCTCGATCTCAGCCTCGGCCGGCAGGTGCCGATGGTCGGTCGCGACATCCAGACCAGCGGCACGGCTCTGCTGAAACTGGAACTGCCGACGCCCTGAAATGCAGGGCTGGCGCCCTTCCCGTCCCGCCGGCACCCCGATAGTCTCCAGCCCATGACAGCCGACGCGCCATCCTCTTCACCCCGCTTCGCCCTCGTCACCGGCGGCACCCGCGGCATCGGCCAGGGCGCGGCCCTCGCGCTGGCGGCGGCCGGCTACGAGGTCCTCGCCACCGGTCTCACCGAGGCGGAGGTCGCGGCCGCCCCGCCCCACGCCGCGATCCGCCATGCCAGGCTCGACGTCACGCAGGACGATGAGGTCGCGGCCACCGTCGCGGCCTGCCCGCGCATCGACGCGCTGGTGAACTGCGCCGGGATGATCCAGCGCGGCGGCAAGGAATTTGAGATCGAGGCCTTCCGCCAGACGATCGAGGTCAACCTCACCGGCACGATGCGGATGTGCCTCGCGGCGAAGGACAAGCTCGCCGCGAACCGGGGCGCCATCGTCAACATCGCCTCGATGCTGACCTTCCATGGCTCGGCCTATGCGCCGGGCTACGCGGCCTCCAAGGGCGCGATCGGCCAGCTGACCAAATCGCTCGCCGCCGCCTGGGCGGGTGACGGCATCCGCGTCAACGCCGTCGCGCCGGGCTGGATCGAAACCGAGCTGACGCGGCCCCTCGTCGAGGACGCCGCCCGCTCGGCGCCGATTCTGGCGCGCACGCCGATGAACCGCTGGGGCCAGCCCGGCGATGTCGGCGGCGCCATCGCCTTCCTGCTCTCGGATGCCGCTGGCTTCGTCACCGGCACGATCCTGCCGGTCGACGGCGGCTATCTGGCGGTCTGAGCGCCAGCCATAAAAATCCAACCGGCACAAGCAGATGCCGGGCTTATCTGAATCGGTTCGGCAACGACGGTTCAGCCACCATCGAACGGGAGAAACGCCATGAACAAGGTCAGCCCCATCCCCGTCGTCGCCAGCGACGCCGAGCGCTGGACGCCCTATCGCCATCCGCAGCCGAAGGATTCCCCGCCCGAGCTGATCGTGCCCAACGTCATCCCGGAGGATGAGCGCGTCTGGGTGCCGGTGGACGACAATGTCTGGTTCCGCCCCCTCTGCCTCAGCGTGACGCGCGGCTACTGGATGAACCTGCTGCGCGTGCGCCGCTCCGGCGTGCTCTCGCGCCACCGCCACCCGCAGCCCGTCCACGGCTATGTGCTGAAGGGGAAGTGGCGCTACCTCGAGCATGACTGGGTCGCGACGGAAGGGGCTTACGTCTACGAGGCGCCGGGCGAGACTCATACGCTGGTGGTCGACCCCGACACCGAGGAAATGATCACCATGTTCCAGGTCAACGGCGCGATGATCTATGTCGACCCGGACGGCAAATGCCTCGGCTATGACGACGTCTTCACCCGTCTCCACAAATGCCGCGCGCATTATGCGAGCAACGGGCTGGGCGCCGACTACGCGGACCAGTTCATCAGGTAACAGACCCGCTCGTCATTCTCGGGCGAAGCGAAGCGCAGACCCGGGAATCCCAGGACAGGAGGGGTCCGGCTTCCGCGATGGTCGGGTCAGGCCCGACCATGACGCCCTCGCCTACCGCCCGAGCTTCGCCAGCTCCACGGCAGCCCGCAGTTCGATATGCGCCAGCACGTCGTCGAGGCGCGGATCGTCGGTCGCCTCGCGGCGCTGGGCAAGATTGGCGCGGATCTGCTCGAGTTCGGAGAGGTTGACGCGCCCCGTGAGCAGCGCGGCCTTCAGCCGGTCGAGCCCGTCGAGAAGGTCGTGGCCGCGCTTGGCCTGGCGCTTCTTGCGCTCGGCCGGCTCCTCATAGGCCTGCACGGCCAGCAGCGTGTCGAGCGGGCCGGACGCGGCGATGCCGGCGCTGCGGCTGCTGGCTGCGCTGTCCTTGGTCGGCAATGTGAAGGCGGCGCCGCCCGAGCGCCGCGCCGTCCCGGCGGGGGCGGCGTTGGTGATGGGCGCGCGCTGGTCGATCCGGATCATGGTCGCCTCGCGTAATCGGTCATCGAACCCTCGCGCCGGCATGGTTAACAGGCGGTAAACCACCCGGCAGAAACTGCCGCCCCGGCAGGATCGGCCTGCACCGTCCGGCGGGACAGAGCCTGCGCCCGATTCCCAAACAACTGATAAATCAGCACTTTCAATTTAGCGGCGTCTGGCACGCGGATCGCAGGAGGGTTTCCGATCGTATCCTGACCGGTGAGACCATGCTCCGCACAGCCACCCTCAAATCCCTGGTGACGCCGCTCGCCGCGCTGGTCGCGCTCGGCTTCGCCATGGCGGCGAGCCCGGCGCAGGCGCTCTCCCGGATCAAGGACCTCGCCTCGGTCGAGGGCGTGCGCTCCAACCAGATCCTCGGCTACGGCATCGTCGTCGGCCTCAACGGCACCGGCGACACGCTCAACAACGCCCCCTTCACCAAGCAGTCGCTGACCGCGATGCTGGAGCGGCTCGGCGTCAACACCCGCGGCGCCAATATGCGCACCGCCAACGTCGCCGCCGTGATGGTGACCGCCAATCTGCCGCCCTTCGCCACCCAGGGGACCCGCATCGACGTCACCGTCTCGGCGCTGGGCGACGCCAAGTCGCTGCAGGGCGGCACGCTGCTGGTGACGCCGCTGCTCGGCGCCGATGGCGAGGTCTACGCGGTGTCGCAGGGCCCAGTCGCGATCGCCGGCTTCTCGGCCGAGGGCGACGCCAGCAAGATCACCCGCGGCGTGCCGACCGTCGGCCGCATCGCCAATGGCGGCGTCGTCGAGCGCGAGATCGACTTCGCGCTGAACAAGCTCAAGACGCTGCGGCTGTCGCTGCGCAACCCGGATTTCACGACCGCGCGCCGCATGGCCGCCGCGATCAACGACTTCCTCGGCGGCGACGCGGCCGAGCCGACCGACCCCTCCACCGTCGTGCTGCAGATCCCGCCGCGCTTCCAGGGCAACATGATCCGCATGCTCACCGAGATCGAGCAGCTCAAGATCGTGCCGGACCAGCTGGCCCGCATCGTCATCGACGAGCGCTCCGGCATCATCGTCATGGGCCGCGACGTCCGCGTCTCCACCGTGGCGGTCGCCCAGGGCAATCTGACGGTGACGATCACCGAGCAGCCTCAGGTCAGTCAGCCCGAGCCGCTCTCGGACGGCCAGACGGTCGTGACCCCGCGCACCAATGTGAAGGTCGACACCGGCGGCGGCAACAAGCTCGCCCTCGTCCGCGAGAGCGTGACGCTGGCCGAGCTGGTCGACGGGCTGAACGCGCTCGGCATCGGACCGCGCGACCTGATCTCCATTCTCCAGGCCATCAAGGCGGCCGGTGCCCTCCAGGCCGAAATCGAGGTGATGTGATGAGCCCCACCCTAGCCATGCCGGCCGCCAAGCTGGCCCTCAACGTCGCCGGCAGCCTCGTCAGCGGAGTGTCCAATGCGCTCGATCCCGCCAAGGCCAAGGCCAAGAAGCAGGCCGACGATTTCGAGACCATGTTCCTCGAGCAGGTCACGCAGCAGCTCACCGCCGCCCCTGCCGGCAGCGAAGGTCCGCTCGGCGAGAACGGCATCGGCGGCGACGTCTACAAGTCGCAGCTGACCCAGGAATACGCCAAGTTGATCCAGAAGTCGGGCGGGATCGGCCTGTCCGACAGCATCCTGCGCGATCTCCTGCGCGTGCAGGAGCAGTCCGGCGCCGCCGCGGCCGGAGCCTGAGATGTCCATCGCCAGACGGGTCGTCGACGAACGGCCGCGCATCGCCACCGCCCCCGAGGCGCGGGCTCTGGTCGAAGGCGTGCTGGAGGCGCTGTCGGCGCTCTCGCATCTCGTCGGCGAGGAGACGGAACTCGTCCGGGCCGGGCGCCTGCCCGAAGCGCTGACGCGGGAGCCGCGCAAGACCGAACTCGCCGGCCTCTACATGCGAGGCGTCGAACAGGTGAAGCTGAACGCCGTCGCGCTCGCCCGGTTCGTCCCCGACCAGGTGCAGCGGTTGAAGGCCGCGCATCTCTCCTTCCAGGGCCTGATCGAGACCAACCAGATCGTGCTGGCGACGGCGCGGGCCGTTTCGGAGTCGATCGTCCGCGACCTCGCCGCCGATGCCAACCGCCCGACCAAGGCCGCCGGCTACGGCCCGACCGCGACCGTCGGCGCCGGCGCTTTCGCGCGCCCCAATTCCGGCCCGCTGATGGTGTCGCGCCGGCTTTGAGCGCGGCTGCACCGGAACCCGTCAATATTTACCTAATTTCTTGACCTCGGATTCAAGTTTCTCTGCCACCGTGAGCAGGTTCGGACAGGTGCGACCGGTCCGGACGAACGGCAGGCAGCGGTCGATGCCGCTACGTCGTGACTCCAGAAGGAGTGAGCCATGGATTTCGGCAATGCGCCCCGCACGGCGCCCATCGGAGGCATTCCCGTCGTCCCCCGCGCCGACGTCGTCGCCACGCAGGGCGGTGTCTCGGTCGAGCTGCCTCCGGAGCAGACGGTCCAGTCGGCCCAGGCCGGCGAGGCTGTGAAGCTCGACCTGCGCGCGCAGGAACGCAGCGCCAGGGACCTCGACGCCCGCACCCGCGATCTGCAGAATCGGGCTGCCTTCGAGCGCCGCAGCGCCGAGGGCCAGCAGCAGCAGCGTCAGGCCGACCAGGATCTCGACGCCGCCGTGGACCGGCGCATCGTCATCGAGCCGCGCACCCGCGCCATCGTCATGCAGGAGCGCGACCGCGAAACCGGCGAGACGATTTCGCAATTGCCCGACGAAACCATGCTGAAGCTGCGCATCTATTCCCGCGAGCTCGCCGACCGCGCCCGCGAAGCGGAAGAGCAGCCGCCGGCCCCGCAGGTCGAGCGCATCGCCTGACCGCGGCAGGCCGCCTCGCCGCATCCCCAACACCGTCCTCTGACCAACGCCCGCCTCGCGCGGGCGTTTTGCTGCGTGCTGGCCCGCAGGCGCGCAGCAGCGTGCGGCGTTGCCCTTCCGTTAACCACGATCGCAGCCCGGCCCGGACGCGCTGCATTCGACCGCTGAAATTTACCTCCTGTTACGAGCTCGGGACCGATGGTCCACCCGTCGCGGCCAGAATGATCGCGACTGCCAGAAGGCACCAAACCAGAAGGGTTTAAGACAATGGCCACTGCCATCTCGAACGGCGTCCGTTCCTCGCTCGCCTCGCTTCAGACCATCACCGCCCAGGCCGCCGCCGTTCAGAACCGTCTCGCCACCGGCAAGAAGGTGAACACGGCTGTCGACAATCCAGTCAACTTCTTCACCGCCCAGTCGCTGAACAACCGTTCGGACCAGCTCAAGGGGCTGCTCGACGGCATCTCCAACGGCATCCAGACGGTGCAGGCCGCCTCCAAGGGCATCGACGGCATCACCAAGCTGGTCGGTTCGCTCCAGTCCACCGTCAAGCAGGCGCAGGCCGACGCGGCTCAGAACCGCCCGACCGTCGTCGGCACGGGCACGACCCTGGCCACCGCGAGCGAAGCCGCGCTGACCAGCAAGAGCCTGAAGGACATCGCCCTCGACAAGCGCGTCGGCAGCGCCGGCGACACGACCGTCGCCACCGCCACGGCGTCCTCCGCCGGTGACCTGGGCATCGACACCACCGCCACCCCCGCGCTGAACATCCAGATCGTCACCAACCCGGCCGCGGCGACCTCCACGACCAACATCTCGGTCGCGCTGACCGCCAACACGACCGTCCGCGACGTCGTGAACGCGATCAACACCTCGGGCGTCGCCACTGCCTTCGTCGACGAGAAGGGCCTGCTCAACGTCAAGGGCACCGGCTCGGAGACGCTCGGCGTCGGTATCGGTGTCGGCGCGGACGCCGCTGCCGCCACCACGGCGTCGGCGACGGGCACGTCGAACACGGCCTTCGGCCTCGCCGCCACGGACCGCACGACGGGTATCGCCTCCTCCGGCGTGACCTCGGCGACGCGTTCGAACCTGATCGAGCAGTTCAACACGCTGCGCACGCAGATCGACTCGCTGGCCAAGGATGCGGGCTTCAACGGCGTCAACCTGCTGCAGGGTGACAAGGTGACGATCGCCTTCAACGAGAAGGGCGGCAAGAACCAGACGAAGCTCGACATCCAGGGCACCAACCTGACGTCGGACAACATCGGCATCCAGCAGGCCGGCAACGCCCAGGTGGCGGGGACGATCAACTTCCAGAACGACTCGGATCTGGAAAAGGCCACCACGGCCCTGACGAACGCCCTCACCTCGCTGAAGTCGCTGTCGTCCACCTTCGGTGCCAACCTGTCGGTCGCCCAGACCCGCCAGGACTTCACCAAGGACCTGGCCGAAGTGCTCTCCACCGGCGCTTCGAACCTGGTCAACGCCGACGCCAACGAGGAAGCCGCGAACCTGCTCTCGCTGCAGACCCGCCAGCAGCTGTCGCAGACGGCTCTGTCGCTCTCCTCGCAGTCGGACCAGGCTGTCCTGCGTCTGTTCTGATCCTTCGTCCGCAGAATGCGGGCAGCCCACAGGATGTGGGCCGAAGACAAGAAGGCGGCGGAGCCCCGGCTCCGCCGCCTTTCTGCATTCATGAACGCATCAGGCGCCGCATTAACGGTTTGTTATCCTTAACGAGGAATTATCGGCCATCACCGCACGAGCGCAGAATCGCGCTTCAGGGGACCGAAGATGGCGAACACGATTCTTTCCAGTGGCGTGCGCAATAACCTGCTCACGCTCCAGAAGACGACGAGCGAGCAGGCCGTCCTGCAGAACCGCCTGGCGACCGGCCGCAAGGTGAACTCGGCCATCGACAACCCGGTGAACTACTTCACCGCCCAGTCGCTCAACGACCGCGGCAGCCAGCTGACCGGCCTGCTCGACGGCATCTCGAACGGGATCCAGACGATCCAGGCCGCCTCCAAGGGCATCGACGGCATCACCAAGCTGGTGCAGTCGCTGCAGTCGACCGTGAAGCAGGCTCAGGCCGACGCGGCCCAGAACCGCCCGACCGTCGTCGGCACCGGCACCGCCCTGTCGAGCACCGCCGAAACCCAGGCGACCAACAAGAGCCTGAAGGACATCGCCCTCGACAAGCGCGTCGGCAGCGCAGGCGACACGACGGTGACCACGGCAACGGCGGGCTCCGCCGGCGACCTCGGCATCGACGTCACCGCGACCCCGGCTCTGAACATCCAGATCACCACCGGCCCGGTCGGCGCGCCGACCTCGACGACCAATATCGGCGTGACGCTGACCGCCAACACCACGGTCCGCGACGTCGTCAACGCGATCAACGCCTCCGGCGTCGCCACCGCCTTCGTCGACGAGAAGGGCCTGCTGAACGTCAAGGGCATGGGCTCGGAGACGCTCGGCGTCGGTATCGGCGCTGGCGCGACCCCGGCCGCGGCCGTCACGGCCTCCTCGACCGGTGCGCAGAGCGCCGCCTTCGGCCTGAACGCGACCGACCGCACCACCGGTATCGCCTCCTCCGGCGTCACCTCGGCCGTCCGCTCGAACCTGATCCAGCAGTTCAACGACCTGCGCACGCAGATCGACCAGCTCGCCAAGGATTCGAGCTATAACGGCATCAACCTCCTCGCCGGCGACCGTCTCTCGATCGCCTTCAACGAGAAGGGCGGCACCAACCAGACCAAGCTCGACATCCAGGGCACCAATCTGACCTCCGACAATCTCGGCATCCCGCAGGCGGTCAACACGCAGCTCGCCGGCTTCTTCAACTTCCAGAACGACCTCGACCTCGAAAAGGCGACCGGCTCGCTCTCGACGGCGCTGACCTCGCTGCGCTCGCTCGCCTCGACCTTCGGCTCGAACCTCTCGGTCGCGCAGACCCGGCAGGACTTCACCAAGGAGATGGTCAACACCCTGACCACCGGCGCCGACAACCTCGTCCTGGCCGACTCCAACGAGGAAGGCGCCAAGCTGCTCGCGCTCAACACCCGCCAGCAGCTCTCGCAGACCGCGCTCTCGCTCGCCTCGCAGGCCGACCAGAGCGTGCTGCGGCTGTTCAGCTAACACTCGTCCGGGGGCAAAGGCCCCCTTCTCTCCAGCCAGAAGGCAGGCGCGTCATGGCTCTCAAGGTCGAACTCAAGCCCCGCGAGCGCATCATCATCGGCCAGGTGGTGATCCGCAACGACGAGCAGCGCACGCGCTTCTTCATCGAGGGCGATGCGCCGATCCTGCGCGAGAAGGACATTTTCACGCCCGCGACCGCCGACAGCCCGGCCAAGAAGATCTATCTGGCGATCCAGCTCATGTATCTCGCCCAGGACCCGATGTACCAGCATCAGGTCTATTTCGAGCTGGTGCGCGACTTCGTCCAGGCCGCGCCGAGCTCTCTGCCGCATATTCACGAGATCAATAACCGCATCTTAAGCAGCGACCTCTACAAAGCTCTCAAGGCAGCCAAGAAGCTGATCGCTTACGAAGCGGAACTCATCGAGAATGCAACACGGGTTTAACGCTTACGCCTCCGCCTCCCGCGCCACGCAGGCGGTCGTTTCCCCCCGCGAACTCGAAGCCTCCCTGCTGATCAAGGCCGCCTCCCGGCTTCAGGCGATCGCCGACGACTGGTCGCTGGCCGAGCGCGACCTCGACGAGGCCCTCGCCTACAACCGCAAGCTCTGGACGCTGCTGGTCTCGGCCGTGATCGCCGAGGACAACCCGCTGCCGGTCGGCATCAAGACCAATATCCTCAGCCTGGCGAACTTCATCTTCAACCAGACTTTCAAGGTCGCGGCGAACCCGACGCGCGAGGGCCTGCCGGTCCTCGTCAGCATCAACCGCGACATCGCCGCCGGCCTGCGCGGCCGCTGACCGGCCCAAGGCCGGGAGCCGGAACAGAAAAGGGCGTCACCGGAACCCGGTGGCGCCCTTCGTCATTCCCGCAGCGATGCGGCGATCAGAGATAGTTTGTCAGCGTCAGCTTGGAGAGGATTGAGGTCGTCTCGTAGCTCGCCTGCAGCTGCGTCTGCAGCGCCAGGATCTGCACCGCGACCTCCTCCTTTGACACCGTCTCGACATCCGCCAAAGCGCCGGTGAGGTAATTCTTGGTGCTCTCGTGCCGCTCCTTGGCGCGTGCCAGCGAGGTCTGCGCCGAGCCGAGCTCGGTGATGATCTCGGCCGGCTTCTGGGCGCCGTTGCCGAAAGCCAACCGATCGCTGACGCGCGCGATCATCGCCTCGTAGCGTGGCTGCGAATTGGCGTCGTTGGCCGGGAAGGTTTCGACCGCCATGACCGCGAACTGCGCCAGCCCGATGCGGAACGCCTCTTCATTGGCGCGCGCGCCCGTGCCGACGATCTGGCCCTTGTCGACCTGGATCGAGGATGTGCTGCGGGCCGGATCGCTGCCGTCGTCGCCCTTGTACCAGATCACCGTATTCGCGGCCGTGCCCGGCGCCGGCGCGGCGGTCGCCGTGTCGTAGGGCGGGCCAGGCACGCGCAGCGGCGGGCTATTGGTGCTGCCGGCGAAGAAATTGCGCGCCGCGACCTGGGAGGATGCGGCCGAGAGCGTCGTCGCCGCCTCCTTGCCGATGGCGGCCGTGATCGAGGCGCGCAGATTGGCGGCGGTCGTGTTGACGTCCGTGCCGATCTCGAAGCTGTCGGCGGCATTGCCGGTGGTGCCCGGCGCCCGCGCGGTCAGCACGATCTCCTCCTCCGTGCCGTCCGGCAGGGCGAGCTTGACCCGCAGCGTGTCGCCGACGGCGGGCAGGCTCGCGACGGTGACGGTGAGATCCGCCGGCGGCCCCGCCGTATAGGCCGGCGTCAGCGCCGCGGAGGAGCTGGTCGCGCCGGCGAGCTTGAAACCATAGCTGTGAACCGGGTTGGCATCGGCGATGGTGGCGGTGGCGCCCGCCCCGCCGGTCGTCAGGCGGCCGAGGCCGCCGACGCCGAGATCCGCCTGGCGGCGCTCGTCGATCATCTGGCGCAGACCTGCCCTCCCGGCTCCATCGCCGTCGATCATCTCGGCATAGGTCGCGGTCGGCTGCACATCCGATGTCTTGCCCGAGAACAGGTAGCGGCCGTTCACCTGCGTGTTCAGCAGGTCGAGCGTCTGCTTGAACTTTTCCTCGGCCAGCACCTGCGGCGCCGAGCGGCCCGTTGAGCTGGGGATATAGGTGTTGGAGCGCGTGTCGTTGACGGTCTCGCTCGTCAGCTTCGCGTAGTTCTCCACCGCCTTGGAGGCGATGTTGAGGTTGACGTTGCCGCGCGTGATGCCCTCCAGCCAGGCGTCGAGCGTCGAAACCTTCTCGTTGAGATCGAGGCTGACGCGCCGGTCCATGCCGAGATCGCCATAGCTCTCCGCCCGCTGCTGCGTGGAGAGCTGGCGCTCGAGATCGGTGAGCTCGTTACGAGTTGAGACGAGGCGGTTCGGCGTCGCCGCGCGATAGGCCCCGGAGCCATAGGCGGAAATGGTCATGGCGCGCTCACACTCTCATCAGCACGTCCATCATCTCCTTGACCGTGGAGATGATGCGGGCGTTGGCGGCATAGGCGTTCTGGAGCTCGATCAGCGTCGACATCTCCTGGTCGATGCTGACCTGCGCGGTCTGCTGGAAGCGGCTCTGCACCGCAGCCAGCGCGACCTGCTGCCCCTCGTCGAGGCGCTTGGCGGCCTCGACCGCCTGCCCCTGGGTCGAGACGACCCGCTGCACGAGGCCGGAGACGGTGACGCTGGTGGTGGCCGTCGAGCCGTCGAGACCGAGGCGGTTGGTGACCGCGCGCTGGCTGTTGGTCAGCCGGTCGAGCAGGAGTTTCGGCCGGGTCGTATCGCCCTGCGCGGTCGTCGGCTCATAGGTGACGAGCTTGGAGCGGTCGGCCACCAGCGCCTGGTTGAGCTGGATGCGCCCGGCGAAGCCCAGCGTCTGCGAGCCGTTGTCATAGGAGCCGGTGAAGGCGGCGCCGTTGGCGCCCCCGTCGACGAAGAAGGGCAGCTCGGCGCTGCCGCCGACCGAGGAGAGCGTCGTCGCCGTCGGGCGGGCCGTGAGCGCCTTGACGTCGCGCGTGCCGGCCGCGCCGTCATCGACGATGCGCAGCACCGAGCCGGTGTTCGAAACCGTGAAACCGGCGCCGAGTGCCGTCTGCATCTGCGCGGCGACCGAGGCCGGACCGCCGGAGAAGTCGATGCCGATGACGCGGTTGTTGGCGTCGCCACCGGCCGAGGCCGGCAGCGGCAGGGAAGCGGCCGAATCGACACGCACGAAGGTGAAACGCTGGGTGGCGCCGCCCGGCGTCACCGCATAATCGAGCGTGACCTTGTTGCCGGCCTGAAGGCCCGTGAGGTCGACCTCGAAACCGGTGGCTGCACCGGCGGTGACGGCTGTGCCCGCGATCTCGCGATCCGACAGCGCGCTGGCGAGCTGCGCGGCGATCTCGTCGAGCTGGGCCTGCGCTTGGACCAGCGTGGTGTCGCGCATCTCGATGAGCGCGGCGATCTCGCCGGAGCGGAAGGTCCTGTTGGCGATCGCGTCCAGCGAACCGCCGGTGGGCGTCGACATGGTGATGGTGCCGACGCCGCGCTGCGCCGGGTTGCTGCTCCACTGGTCGTCGGGCGTCAGCCCGGAGCGCGCATCGAAGCTGAACACGACGGCCGGGCGGCCGTCGAAAAGCTGCGTCCCGCCGCCGGTGACGACGCTGACCGACCCGCGCGCATCCTCGCTCGTCTTGATGTCCATGTATTGGGACAGGTCGGACAGGATCAGGTCGCGCTGGTCCTTGAGATTGGCGAGCGCCGGATCGTTGGGCGAGCCGACGATCCGGGCGTTCACCGTCGTCAGCGCGTTGAGCAGATCATTGATCTTGGTGACGCCGGCCGAGATCCCCGCCTCGGCCTCGGAGCGCAGGCTCTGCACGCCGTTGGAGAGAGTGTTCAGGCGACTGGCGAGTTGGGTCGCGCTATCCAGGACCGAGGTGCGCAGGCTGTAGGACGAGGGGTCGTTCTGGAACGCCTGCAGCGCCGAGGTGAAGCCGTTATAGATCGTGTCGAGCGCCGTCGAGCTGCCGGGCGCGCCATAGAGCTTGTCGACGCTGGCGAGCATGTCGGCGCGGGTCGAGGTGTAGGCGGCGCCTGCCGATTCCTGCCAGAGCTGGTGCTGGACGATCTTGTCGAGCAGACGCTGGACCTGCGTGGTCTGCGTCGAGATCGTCAGACCGGCCAGGCTGTCCGAGGTCGAGACGACGCGGCGGACATAGCCGGCCGTGCCCGCATTGGCGACGTTCTGCGAGACGACGCCGATCCCGATCTGGGTGGCGTTCAGCCCCGAGACCGCGGTGTTGAGGGAGGTGCTCAGACCCATCGTCGGCTCCTGTCTTGCCGCGCGGCCCTTCTGGGCCGCGCCTCATCCGCCCCGAAAGCCGTCAGCGGATGATGCTGAAGACGTCGCGCAGCATCTCCTGCGCGGTGGTGATCACCTTGGTGTTGGCCGAATAGGCCTGCTGGGTGACGATCATCTTCGAGAACTCGTCGGCGATGTCGGTGTTCGACTGCTCGATATTGCCGCCGATGAGCTGCGACGTGCCAAGGCCGATGATCGGCGGGCCGGATTCGATCGTCTCCTCGAAGGCGCCGCCATCCAGCCTCTTGAGGGCGTTGTCGGCGTTGAACCGCGCGACCGAGAGCTGCGCCAGCGCGACGACCTGGCCGTTGCTGAAGGTGCCGATGACCTGGCCGTTCGCCGAGATCGAGGTGCGGTCGAGCGTGCCGGCGGTGTAGCCGTCCTGCCGGATCGAGCGCGCGTCGATCTGGCCGCTGACGTCGCCGTTCTGGGTCAGGCCGCTGCCGCCGGTGGTGACCTGGATGCCGGTGATGGTCGTCCCTGCGATCGTCATCGTCGGCAGGGTGATGTTGCCGGTCGCGGGCGCGGTCAGCTGGCCCGTCGAGCCGAAGGTGACGTCGACGTTGGCGTTGCGATAGGCCGTCGCACCGCCCGTCGCCGCCGTGTTCTCGGCGACGAACAGGTTCCAGGTGTCGACGGTCGCCGGCGGGCCGGCCGAGGCGTTGGTGGTCTTGGCCCAGCGCAGCTCGACGCTCGTCGCCTTGCCGAGCGAGTCGTAGACGGTGACAGAACCGCCGGGGATCGACTGGTTCAGGAAATTCGTGATTTCGCTGCCGATGACGATGCCGGTGCCGCCCTGGGTGGTCGAGAGCGGGTTGCTGGTGAAGCCGGCCGGGCTCAGCAGCTCCGAACCGGCGACGGTCGGGTTGGCGCTGGCGTTGTTGGTGCCGGGTTTGGCGGGGATGTTGGCGCGATACTCGATCGAGGTCGTGGCCTTGGCCGGGAACTGCTCCTTGGTGATGCGCAGCACATCGGGCTGGGTGCCGATGAGCTGGCCCGTGACCGTGTCGATCTTCAGGCCCTTGAGATAGTAGCCGGCCCCGTTGACGAGATAGCCGTTGGCGTCGAAGTCGAAATCGCCGCGGCGCGTATAGAGGTTGCTGTTGGCGAACTGGGTGTTGCTGCCCAGCCCGGTGAGGCGCTGGTCGACGACGAAGAAGCCGTCGCCGTTGATCGCGGCGTTGGTATCGATGCGAGTCGCGGCCAGGTCGCCCTGGATCGAGTTCGTCGCTTGGCTGAAGGCCGCGACCGAGCCCGAGAGCTGGCGGTTCAGCGCCGAGTCCGGAACCAGATCGGAGAAGGTCGTGTCGACCCGCTTGAAGCCGGCCGTCCGGGAATTGGCGATGTTGCCGGAGATGTTTTCCAGCGCATAGGACTGCGCCGTCATACCCGAAACCGCGGTGGTCAACGCACTGAAGACGCCCATGTAACCCTCACCTCGACCGGCGCCCTCACCGGGCGGCCCTCAACTGTCGGTGCGGTTACTGCACGCCATGTGCCACGAAACGGACCCTGATTTTTCAAGGACTTGGATGGTTTCGGGAGTGTTTCGGGACCGTTTCCGCCGGGTCAAATCCGCCCTGCCCCGGCAGATTTTGCCGGGAGCCCACCCATCCGGCGACCGGCTTCAGGCGCCGCTGTCCTTGCCGCCCCAGGAGCCGAGATCGCCGGCGACGTCGCCCAATGTCGGCGGGGCTGCTTCGACGAAGGGCAGCGGCCGGCACACCGCCAGCGCCGCGAGACCGATGCGCGCCGTCAGCAGCCCGTTGAGCACGCCCTCGCCGAGCTTGGCCGAGAGCCGCGCCGCCAGCCCCTGCCCCACCACCTGCTGGATCACGGCATCGCCCGCCGCGATGCCGCCGGTCACCACCAGATGCCCGAGCACCTGACGGGCGAGGCGCAGCAGACCCAGCGTGCCCGGCCGGCCGGCATAGATGCCGGCGATCGTCCGCAGCAGCCGCGCACAGGCGACAAGAACGAAGACGATGTCGATCAGCGCGCGCGGACTCACCGCCGTGACCAGAGACACCCGCCGCGCCGCCTGGGCGATCTGCGCCTGGGCCAGCGCGTCGAGCGGCGCCATCAGGCTGCGCTCCGCCACCGTCAGCACGTCGCGGGCGGCAAAGAGCTGCGGCAGGCTGTCGGCGATCTGCACCCGGCCCTTGGCGGTTTCGGCGCGCGCTCCGTAAAGCGCCGTCAGCTGGGTCGCCACTGCCTTCGCCGCGTCGACGCTGCCATCCGCCAGCGCTGCGGTCGCCCGCAGCCGCAGCGCCTCGACCTTGCGCTCGCGCAGGATGTCGCGGATCACGCGGCCGAGCATCACGGCGAGCGCCAGCGCCGCCACCGCGGCGCAGGCCAGCGCCGCATAGCCCAGCACCGAGCTCTGGCTCATCAGCCAAGCGATGGTCTGCTCGGCCCAGACGCCGAAGGCGAGCGCCAGGAAGCCCGACAGCCCGGCGACGAAGAGCCCGCCCCAGGACCAGCGCCGCTTCACGGGCGCGACGGCAGCGGGCTCGACGACATCGATCGGCTCGCTCTCGGGCAGGATCGCGACATCGCCCCGGCTCACGGACGGACCGAGGCCGCCCTCCGGGGCGGTCGGATCGAGACGGATCGCGCGTGGCGCCTTGCTCATGCCAGCCGGTCTCCGATCAGGAACTCGAGGGCGCGGTCGAGCCGGATCTGCGGCGGCGGCTTCACGCGCCCGCCCGCATCCGGCGCCACCAGCGGCGGCCGGAAGCGCGGCGCCCGGATCTGCCAGCTCGCGGCGGGATCGAACACAGCCTCGGGCCGCTCGGGCAATTCGCCCGGAAAGATCGCGGCCTCGCTGACGCCGTCGAAGACCTCGCCATCGACGCGCTCGCCCGCCTCGGGCACCCCGGCGATGGCGGGCAGCTCCTCGCGACCATGCTTGATGCGGACCTCGCGCGTCGCGCGCACGGCGGCGAGCGCCATCGCCTCGACCCGCGCGCCTGCGCCCTGGGCGCGCGAGGCCGCCCGCGCCACGAGATGCGACATCACCGCCGCCAGCCGGTCATGGCTGCCGTGATGGACATGATCCGCCTTGGTCGCGGCGAAGAGCACCCGCTCGATGCGCGGCGCGAACAGGCTCGACAGCCAGGAATTGCGCCCGACGTGGAAGGCGGCGAGCGCCTGGCCGAGCGCGGTTTCGAGATCGGCCAGCGCGGGCGCCCCGGCATCGAGCGCAGCGAGCACATCGACCAGCACGATCTGGCGGTCGAGCCTGGCAAAATGGTCGCGGAAGAACGGCGCCACCACGACGCGCTTATAGGCCTCGAAGCGCTCCGCCATCAGCCCCGCCAGCGTGCCGGGTTGAGGCTCCGTGTCGGCCCCGAGATCGAGCGGCGCGAAGGTCAGGGCCGGCGAGCCCTCGAGATCGCCCGGCATCAGGAAGCGCCCCGGCGGTGTCACCGCCACGGCCTCCGGATCGGCCCGCAGCCGCGCCAGATAGGCCTTGAACAGGTCGCTCGCGGCCTCGGCAGCCATCTCGTCGGGCGGCCCCGCCGGATCGCGCTGCGGCAGGTCCGCAAGCCAGGCCGCCGCCGCCTCGCGGCGATGCGCCTTGCGCGCGTCGCCCACCGCCTGACGCGACCAGCTCTTGTAGTCCTGACCGATCAAAGCGAGGTCGAGCAGCCATTCGCCGGGATAGTCGACGATGTCCAGCGTCAGCGTCGCCGGCCCCTTGAACCAGCCGGCGGCGCGCTCATAGTCGATCTCGACGCGCAGCTCCGAGATCCGCCGCGTCGACTCCGGCCAGCGCCGCTCCGGCCCCGTGAGCGCGGCGCGGTGGGCCTCATAGGGAAAGCGCGGAATGTCCGGGTCGGGCTGCGGCACGAGGCGAACGCGGGCGATCCGGCCCTCGCTCGCCGCCTTCAGCACCGGCAGCGCGGCGCCCTCGATCAGGTTCTGAATCAGCGCCGTGGTGAAGACGGTCTTGCCCGAGCGCGACAGGCCGGTGACGCCGAGCCGCAGCCGCGGCTTCGCCATGCCGAGAAGGGAATCGCCGAAGGCCAGCGCCGCGTTGCGCGCCTCGTCGAGATAGGAGCGCTCGCTCACGATGCGGCCGGGCTCACTCGTCCGGACCTTCGCCCAGCGAGGCCGGCGTCACGAAGCGGTCGAGCCGCCCGCCGCGCGCGGCGACGTCGCGCCAATCCTCCACGGCGAAGTCGAGCACGGCGAGCCCGCAGGTCGGGTATTTCTGGCTCATGCGCGAAGCCGCATAGCGGTCGCCATGGCCGGTCAGCAGCGCCGCCAGCTCCTCGAAACCGGGGTTGTGGCCGATCATCAGCAGGGTGCGCACCACGGGCTCGGTTTCCTGCACCACCTCGAGCAGGCGCTGCGTCTTGGCCTCGTAGATGCGCGGCTCGTGCTGCACCGCCGGCTTCTCCGGTAGCATCGGCGCCACGAGCTGCCAGGTCTCCTGCGTCCGGCGCGCCGGCGAGACCAGCACGAGATCCGGCAAGAGCAGCTCCTCGGCGAGATAGCGCCCCATCACGGGCGCGGCCTCACGGCCCCGTGTGGCGAGCGGCCGCTCGCGATCGGCCACGCCTTCGGGCCAGTTCGACTTCGCATGGCGGAGGAGCATCAGGCGGCGCATAGCGGGCATCTAACCATCATATGGGCGTTTTGCGAGGGCCGGATCCGGCGCCACCGCCGCCACCAGCAACTGCATCAGGCGCCCCGAGAACAGGTCGAGCAGGGTCCCGGTTCCCTCCTGCCCGACGAGAAAGTCGAACTGGCCGTCGATCAGCAGCGTCGTGAAGCCGTGGGTGAGCGACCAGACCAGCAGGATCTCCGCGAAGTCCGGCGCCGCCGCCGTGCCCTCGGGCGGAGGACCAGGCGGTGGGGCGGCCGGCCCGGCGCGATGGGCGCGCGTCTCGGCCACGAGGATGCCGAAGGCCCGCGTTCCCGCACGCTGCATCTCGGGATCGGACGTGTCCAGCTCGCGGCGGCCGAAGACCACGCGGAACCGGCCTGGCCGTGCCAGCGCGGTCTCCAGATAGGCCCGGCAGATCGCCGCGAGCCGGCAGCCGCCGGTCGCGCTCGCCTGCGCCGCGGCGGCCTCCATCGCATCCGAGATGTCGTCGAAGCCGAGCGTCGCGACCGCTGTCAGGAGCCCGGCGAGATTGCCGAAATGATGCGCCGGCGCCGCCGCCGACACCCCTGCCCGCCGCGCGCATTCGCGCAAGGTGAAGCCGCCGACGCCACGCTCGGCCAAGACCGCCTCGGCCGCGTCGAGCATCGCCTGGCGCAGATCGCCATGGTGATAGCCGCCCCGCCCCGCCCCGCGCTTCTCCGCCATGCCGCCGGCCTCCCTCGGCCGCAGCCGCTCATCTTGACAGCATCAAGATAGCGTCTTACGCCAGAGAGACAACTTAACACTGTACAGATCCGAGATCGCGATGGGCTCGCTCGACTTCGACGCCGCCTTCTCCGCCGCCGGCGCGCTGGCGATGGCAGGCTGG
Source organism: Allobosea massiliensis (assembly GCF_042655245.1). Taxonomy (NCBI): domain Bacteria; kingdom Pseudomonadati; phylum Pseudomonadota; class Alphaproteobacteria; order Hyphomicrobiales; family Alloboseaceae; genus Allobosea; species Allobosea massiliensis. Next base: position 51,208 of record NZ_JBHSLU010000010.1, read on the forward strand.
GCGAGCATGATCCTGCTGCCGCGCTGGCGCAGCCTCTCGCGGCGCCTCGCGGGCCTCGTCATCCCGACGATCCTCTCCCTCGGCTACGTCGTTCTCGTCGCGGTGCATTGGCACGGGGCGAGCGGCGGCTTCGGCTCGCTCGACCAGGTCGCCGCGCTCTTCGGCTCCCGCCCCCTGCTGCTGGCCGGCTGGGTCCACTACCTCGCCTTCGACCTCCTGGTCGGAAGCTGGATCCTGCGGCGCTCGCAGGCTGAAGCCGTGCCGCACGGCCTCGTCGTGCCGGTGCTGCTGCTGACCTTTCTCTTCGGCCCGCTCGGCTACCTCGCCTACGTCTGGCTGGAGGCGAGCATCCGCGCCGCGCGGGAGGACCGGATCGCGCGGTTGCAGGCGCGTTTGCCGGCCTGGCTGCGGGCGCTGGAGATCGAGCCGCGCCTGATGGCTGCGGCCTTGGCAATGCTGGCGCTCGCCATCCCCACGACGCTCGCCGCGCTGATCGACCCGCGCCTGTTTCAGGGCGTCGATCCCTGGATCAAGCCGCTCAAGTTCGAGATTTCGATCGCGCTCTATCTGGCGACGCTCGCCCTGCTCGTCCCGCTGACGAGCGAGCGCTTTCGCGCCGGGCTCGCCGGGCGCTACCTGATCTGGCCAGTGATCGTGCCGCTGTTTCTCGAGGTCTTCTATATCGGCTGGCGCGCCTCGCGCCTCGAAGCCTCGCACTACAATGCCGACGACGCCCTCGGCGCGGCGCTTTACACGGCGATGGGAATCGCGGCCGTGATCTTCACGCTGGCGCCGGCGGTGCTGGCCTGGGGGCTGGCGCGGCGCGACGCGGCCGCCCTGCCCGCGCCCTTGCGGCTCTCGCTGATCGGCGGCCTCGGCCTGACCACCCTGCTCGGGCTGGTCAGCGGCTTCGCGCTCGGCGGCAGCCCAACCGGCCATTATGTCGGGACCGTGCCGCCCGCCCATGCCACCCTGCCCCTGCTGGGCTGGTCGCTGGAGATCGGGGACCTGCGCGTGCCGCATTTCCTCGGCCTGCACGCGCTGCAGATCGTCCCGCTCTTCGGGCTCTTGGTCTGGACGGCGACGCGACACGCGACAAGGGGCATCGCCGCCGTCGCGCTCTTCGCGACGGCCTATGCGGGGATCACGCTGATGGCGCTGGCGGCGGCCCTGCGCGGTCGGCCGCTGCTGGGGTGGACCTGAAGCTGGCGCGCGCTCAATCGAGCTTCAAGCTGCCGCGCAGGCCCCGGCTGTCGAGGCCGCGGCTCTCCAGCATGAGCGAAGCGAGCCGCGCATCCGGCCGGGCCGCAGGCGCCGCAACCGACGCCGTCTTGCGGGTCAGACCGAGATCCATCGGGCGGCCGGGCGGCAACGGGGCGGTGACGAGCACGTTCGCCGCCAGCGCGACCGGCGCGACAGTGGCCGGCGCCGGGGGCGCGAAGGCGAGCGGCGCGCTGGCGAAGGAGGTCGGCACGGCGGAGGCACTCGTCGCGATCGGCGTCGAGGCAGAGGCGAGCTGGTAGCCCGTCTCCTCGATGCGGCGACGCTCCGGACGCTCGCCCTTCACATAGAAGGCGTTGCCGCCGGCGACGGTGACGTAATGCATGTTCGGATAGGAGAAGCGCAGCCCCGCCATATGAAAGTGCTTGGCGTTGCCGACGGCCTCGTTGCGCTTGCCGGCCAGGATATCCTCGGCGACAGCCGCGACCTTCGGCAGGTCGCGCGGCGACATCGACCGCGTCAGCACGCCCGGCGCGAATTGCCGCGGTGCGCCGACGACGCTGCAGATCGTCTCGGGCTTGTTGGCCGCTTCGACCCGGTTCAGCACCACCGTTCCGACACCGAGAAGCCCGGCCTCGCTGGAGCGGTTCGATTCGAAGTACATCGCGCGGACGAGGCATTCCTTCTCGCGCGGATCGGCCTTCGCCAGTTCGATCGCCTGCTTGCGCTTCTCGTGAGGCTTGGTGGCGGTCGGGGTCGGCTTCGTCGCGGCAGTCTCGACCGGCGACAGGCTGCAGGCGCCGAGCGCCGGAGCCGCCAGTCCGATCAGCAGCGGGATCGCCTTGCGGCGGTGGCGGAGAAAGCCCGCGGAACGGACGGCTTCGGCAGCAGTTTTGGCGCGCATCGAGCGGCGGCCTCCTGATTTCGGGCGGCGGCCACCGCAAGCGGCGGCCCCTCGTCACCGGCAAGGAACGCCGCTCTCCTTAACAGAAAGTTAATGGGCGGCGAAAGAGGGATTGGCGTCGTCGCGCCAATGCCCCCTGAAAGGCCCCTCAGCGCCCCTCGCGGCGGGTCATGAAGGCCAATTTCTCGAACAGCGAGACGTCCTGCTCGTTCTTCAGCAGCGCGCCGTGCAGCGGCGGGATCAGCTTGCGGGGATCGCGCTCGCGCAACATCTCCGGCGTCATCTCCTCGGCAACGAGCAGCTTCAGCCAGTCGAGCAGCTCCGAGGTCGAGGGCTTCTTCTTCAGGCCGGGCACCTCGCGCACCTCGAAGAAGAGCTTCAGCGCCTCCTCCATCAGCCGCTTCTTGATGCCGGGGAAATGCACCTCGACGATCGCCTGCATCGTCTGCGCGTCGGGGAAGCGGATGTAGTGGAAGAAGCAGCGGCGCAGGAAGGCGTCGGGCAGCTCCTTCTCGTTGTTGGAGGTGATGATGATCACCGGCCGCTGGGCCGCGCGCACCGTCTCGCCGGTCTCGTAGACATGGAACTCCATGCGGTCGAGCTCGAGCAGAAGGTCGTTGGGAAACTCGATATCGGCCTTGTCGATCTCGTCGATCAGCAGCACCGGCCGCACCGGCGCGACGAAGGCCTCCCAGAGCTTGCCGCGGCGGATGTAGTTGGCGATGTCCGAGACGCGGGGGTCGCCGAGCTGGCTGTCGCGCAGGCGGCTGACCGCGTCGTACTCGTAGAGGCCCTGCTGCGCCTTGGTCGTCGACTTGACGTGCCAGGTGATCAGCGGTGCGCCGAGCGCGGCGGCGATCTCCTCCGCGAGCACCGTCTTGCCGGTGCCGGGCTCGCCCTTGACCAGGAGCGGCCGCTGCAGCCGGATCGCGGCATTGACGGCGACCGTCAGATCCTCGGTGGCGACATAGTTCTCGGTGCCGGTGAAACGCATGGAGGGGCCTTCTGAAAGCGAGCGCCGGACGCTACCCCGGATGTGCGCGGCGGGAAACCGCCTCGCGACGGGCCCGCGCAAGGCTAGGCGGCTAAGCCCCGATGGCGGCAAGCAGAATTCGCCCTTGCGCCGTGCCGCGCCGGTTGTGTCGGCGCGGCCGAAACCGCACAGTCGAAACACTCTCCTCCTCCTTCCGAATCGCAAGGCACCTCTTGGCCGCCACCGTCGACCCTTCCGTCTACAAGGACGCTGCCGTGGTGCTCGCGACGGCGGGCGTCATCGTGCCCTTCGCCAAGAGCTTCAAGATCAATTCGGTCGTCGCCTTCATGGCCTGCGGCGCGCTGCTCGGACCCTTCGGCCTCGGCGGGCTCGTCTCCTCGATCCCGCTGCTCAGCACGATCACCGTCTCGAGCCCCGAGGCGCTAGCCGGCCCGGCCGAGCTCGGCGTCGCCTTCCTGCTGTTCGTGATCGGGCTCGAGCTCTCCTTCGAGCGCCTCAAGACCATGCGCCGCCTCGTCTTCGGGCTCGGCCTCGGGCAGATTGTCCTGTCGGCGGCCGCGATCGGGGGCGTTGCCTATGCGCTCGGCCAGCCGGCCACGGCAGCGCTGATCATCGGCTTCGGCCTCGCCTTGTCCTCGACGGCGATGGTGGTCGAACTCCTCTCGGCAAAGAGACGGATGACCTCTTCGGCCGGTCGCGCCAGCTTCGCGGTGCTGATCAGCCAGGACATCGCGGTCGTGCCGCTGCTCTTCCTCGTCAGCGTGCTCGGCGCGCAGGGCGGCGGCGGCTCGCTGCTGGCGGGCCTCGTCCAGGCCCTGCTCCAGGCCTTCGCCGCGATCGCCGTGATCGTGCTTGTCGGCGGGCGGGCGCTGCGGCCCCTCTTCCGCTTGGTCGCCTCGACCGACTCCTCCGAGAGCTTCATGGCGGCGACGCTGCTGATCGCGCTCGGCACCGGGATGATCGCCGCCGCAGCCGGCCTCTCCATGGGGCTGGGTGCCTTCATCGCCGGTCTGCTACTCGCCGAGACCGAATATCGCCGCGCCATCGAGGTGACGATCGAGCCGTTCAAGTCGCTGCTGATCGGCGTCTTCTTCCTCACCGTCGGCATGGGCGTGAACCCGGCCGAGATCGCTGCCCATCCCTATGCCATCCTCGGCATCGCGGTCGGCCTATTCGCCGCCAAGTCCCTGCTGGTCTACGCCCTCGCCCGCCTGCTGAAACTGTCGAAGGCGACCGCGCTGGAAACCGCGATCATGCTGGGCCCAGGCGGTGAATTCGCCTTCGTGCTGCTCAGCGGTGCCGTTGCAGCGAAGCTGCTGGAGCAGGCGCCGGCGAGCCTGGTTCTCGCCAGCGTCTCGCTGACGATGATCGCCCTGCCGCTGCTCGCCCGTCTCGCCCGCAGCCTGGCGCGGACGCTGGCCGTGCCGGTGGCCCTGCCGGAGGAGGCGCAGATCCTGCCGCCCGACGACCACACCGCGCGCGCCATCGTCGTCGGCGGCGGCCGTGTCGGCCAGCTCGTCGGCAGCATGCTGGAGGAACACCGGCAACCTTACATCGTGATCGACGCCGATCCGATGCTGATCGCCGCCCAGCGCCGCGCCGGCCGCCCGGCCTTCTATGGCGACGCGACGCGGCCCGATTTCCTGCGCCTCTGCGGCGTCATGGAAGCCACGACCCTGATCGTCACCATCGACAATCCCCGTGCGGTCGACGCGATCGTGACGGCGGCGCGTGACTTGCGGCCCGATCTCGTCATCGTCGCCCGCGCGCGCGATGCCGACCATGCCCGCCATCTCTACAAGATCGGCGTCAACGACGCGGTTCCGGAGACGATCGAGGCCAGCCTGCAGCTCTCGGAAGCGGCTCTCGTCGGTCTCGGCGTGCCCATGGGTTTCGTGATCGCCTCGATTCACGAGCGGCGGGACGGATTCCGCGCGCTGCTCAAGCCGTCAGACGGTGCCGCTCCCGCCCTTCCGCGCCACACAGGCTCGCGAAGGCTGTAGTGTCAGGCGCCGCCTGGGGCCGCGCCACCCGCCGGATATGCCCGTAGAACTGGGACGCGCTGGCCTGCCAGCTGTGGCGCCCGGCGAGTTCCAGACAGATCTCGCGCGGAATCCGCAGCGCCTGCAGCGCGGCCGAACGCAGATCCTCGTCCAGCACCGCCGCGCCGCTGCCGGCGAAGACGTCGCGCGGGCCCTGCACCGGGAAGGCCGCGACCGGAAGCCCGCTCGCCGCCGCCTCCAGCAGAACGATGCCGAAGGTGTCGGTCAGGCTCGGGAAGACGAAGACGTCGGAGGAGGCGTAGATCGCGGCCAGATCCTCCCCCTCACGGGTCCCGAGGAAGACCGCGTCCGGATAGGCGCGCTGCAGATCGGCCCGCGCCGGTCCGTCGCCGACCACGACCTTGCTGCCCGGCAGCCGCAGCGACAGGAAGGCGTCGAGATTCTTCTCGACCGCGACCCGGCCGACGCTCAGGAAGATCGGCCGCGGCAGATCGAGCACGCTCTGCGGCCGCGGATGGAAGAGCGCGAGATCGACGCCGCGTCCCCAGCGCACGATGTTGTCGAAGCCGTGCTGGCGGAGTTCCGCCTCGACGGTCGCGGTCGAGACCATCACTGCCGCGGCCGGCCCGTGGAAGCGGCGCAGGAAACCGTAGCTCCAGCTTTCGGGAATCGGCCAGCGCGCCGCGACATATTGCGGGAAGCGGGTGTGGTAGCTCGTCGTGAAGACCCGCTTCTGCGCGAGGCAGACGGCCCGGGCAAGCCAGCCGATCGGCCCTTCGGTGGCGATATGGACATGATCGGGCGCGAAATCCGCGATGCGCTCGGCGATGGCGCGCTGCGTCGCCAGCGCGATGCGGATGTCGGGGTAGCTCGGCAGGCCGATCTGACGGAAGCCTTCCGGCGTCAGCATCTTCGGGGTGACGCCGAAATCCGGACCCGCCTCCGCCATGCGCTCCAGCGAGCGCACGACGCCGTTGATCTGCGGACGCCAGGCATCCGTCGCGATCAGCACCCGCATCAGGCGGCTTCCACCAGCGCCGGAACCGGAGTCGGCCGGGCCGGGACGACGACGGGCACCGCCGCCTGGCCCTTGAGCCGCCCCTGCGGCCAGCGGATCATCTCGAAGCGGCCATCGTGATGCTCGATCACCGCCGTGCAGCTTTCGACCCAGTCACCGGTGTTGATGTAGGTCAGCCCGTCGATCTCGCGGAAGGCAGCGTGATGGATATGCCCGCAGACGACGCCATCGGCCTGGTGCCGGCGCGCCTCGGCGGCGAGGCAGGTCTCGAACTCGCCGATATAGCTGACCGCGTTCTTGACCTTGTTCTTCGCCCAGGCCGAGAGCGACCAATGCGGCAGGTGCAGCAGCCGCCGGACCTTGTTGACGACGACATTGGAGGCCAGCGCCAGCGTGTAGGCCCAGTCGCCGAGCAGGGCGAGCCATTTGGCGTTGCGCACGACGAGATCGAACAGATCGCCATGGATGACCAGCAGGCGCTTTCCGTCCGCCGTCTCGTGGACGATCTCGTCGACGAGCGTGATGCCGCCGAACTGCAGGCCCGTGAAGTCGCGCAGGAAATCGTCGTGGTTGCCCGTGACGTAGATCAGCTTCGAACCCTTGCGAACCTTGCGCAGCAGCTTCTGAATGACGTCATTGTGCGACTGGGGGAAATACCAGCCGCTCTTCAGCCGCCAGCCATCGATGATGTCCCCGACCAGATAGATCTGCGGCGCGTCATAGGCGCGCAGAAATTCGAGGACCAGATCGGCCTGCGCCCCGCGCGTGCCGAGATGCAGATCCGAGATGAAGATGCTGCGAACCTGCTTCGCGTCGTCCTCGTCGCCCATGCCACCCGGCCCATCCTGTTGCGATGCGCCCGGCATGTGTCTGATTTGCGTTGCGCTTTGATGACGGGCCCTGCGATCCGTGGTCTCACTGCCATTCGACGCTAAGAACCTCCTGAGGAACGCCATGGATCTTGGAATTTCGGGCCGTACGGCCATTGTCTGCGCCTCCAGCAAGGGGCTCGGTCGCGGCTGCGCGCAGGCGCTCGCCGAAGCCGGCTGCACCGTCGTCATCAATGGACGCGACGGCACGACTCTCGAGGAAACGGCCCGCCAGATCCGCTCCCGCACCGGCGCGACCGTCATCCCCGTCGTCGCCGACGTCTCGACCCGCGCCGGGCAGGACGCCCTGCTCGCTGCCGCCCCCGAGCCCGACATTCTGGTCAACAACAATGGCGGCCCTCCGCCGAAAGGGTTTCGCGATGTGTCGCGCGAAGCGCTGCTCGAAGGCGTGGTCCAGAACATGGCGACGCCGCTCGAACTGGTGCAGCGCGTCGTCGACGGCATGATCGCCCGGCGCTTCGGCCGCATCGTCAACATCACCTCCGCCAGCGTGCTGACTCCCCTGCCCGGGCTCGACGTCTCCTCGGCGGCCCGCGCCGGGCTGACCGCCTTCCTCTCGGGCGTGGCGCGCGAGGTCGCCCATGCCAACGTCACGATCAACAACATCCTGCCGGGCATGTTCGACACCGACCGGCTGAAGGGCGGCCTGACCAAGATGGCCGCCATGAAGGGGATCAGCGTCGCCGAGATGGCAGAAGCGCGCCGCGCCGACGTGCCGGCCGGGCGCTTCGGCGAGGCCGACGAGTTCGGCCGGCTCTGCGCCTTCCTCGCCAGCGCCCATGCCGGCTACATCACCGGCCAGAACATCCTGATCGACGGCGGGGCGTTCCGGGGGAGCTTCTGAGCGCTGGTCTCAGGCGCTGACGCGGCCTGATGTCGGCGCAGGTGATCCCGGACGAAGCCAAGCGGAGATCCGGGATCACCCGTGGGTTGTCGAGAACCCTCGGCCCCTCATGGGAACTCGCACGACATCCGGGCGATCGGGAAGACTGGCGCTCGGACAGACGTCACCCTCCCGCGAGCGGCCTGACGGGGTTGCAGGCTTCGCGCTTTGAGGCCCTTTCCGGACATGATCTAACGAAGGGCGAAGCGGGGCGCCCCCGCCCTCTCGCATTGCGCCGGTCCCTTGTCTCCGCTCCTCGGCATCAGCCTCAAACTCCTCTCGGCGCTGTCCTTCACGCTGATGTCAGCCGGCATCAAGCATATGTCGACGCGCTATCCGACCGGGGAGCTGGTCTTCTTCCGCTCGTTCTTCGCGCTGATTCCGCTGCTTATCTGGCTGGCCTGGCGCTCGGAACTTCCGGGCGCGCTGAAGACGAGCAATCTGCGCGGCCATCTTAAGCGCGGCGTCATCGGCTCCACCGGCATGTTCTGCGGCTTCGCGGCGCTGCAGTTCCTGCCGCTGTCCGATGCGGTCGCGCTTGGCTACGCGGCGCCGCTCGGCGTCGTCGTGCTGGCGGCTCTGGTGCTGAAGGAGCGCGTGCGGATCTATCGCTGGAGCGCGGTCACCATTGGCTTCGTCGGGGTTCTGATCATGCTCTCGCCGCACCTGACCGGCGGCGTGCTGTCCAAGGGTTTGCAGGCCGGGCCGGCGCTGGGCGCCGCACTCGGCCTGTTCGGCGCCTTCTGCTCGGCCTTCGCCTCGATCGAGGTGCGCCTGCTGACGAAGACGGAAAGCACCGGCGCGATCGTCTTCTACTTCATGCTGCTGACCAGCGCGCTGGGGCTGACGACGCTCGCCTTCGGCTGGCGCATGCCGGATCTGACCGAGGCCGGAATGCTGGTCGCCATCGGCATCCTCGGCGGCTTGGGTCAGATCCTCCTCGTCCAGGCCTATCGCTTCGGCGACGCTTCGCTGATCGCGCCCTTCGAATACTCGACGATGATCTGGGCCGTGCTGATCGGCTGGTTCGTTTTCGGCGAATGGCCGGTCTCGACCATCCTGATCGGTGCGGCCATCGTCATCGCCTCGGGGATTTACGTTATCCTGCGCGAGCAGCGCCTCGGCGTCCTCAAGCGCGAGCAGCGCGAGATCAGCTCGACCCGGCCGACCTGAGCCACGCGCCGCGTTGCCGCGGCTTGCCCCGCGCCACGGCAAGAGGCATTGTCCGGCGAGACAAACATTTTCGTTCGATCGTGCAAACGATCCGACAGGCGAGGCAGGCCGGTTCACATGGGTATCGAGACGAAAGAGCGTGGCGGACGCGAGTTCGATTCCGGGGCTCACGTCATCTCGGGGCAGCTCGGCAAGACGATCCAGCGCCTGCGCAAGGCCTACAACTTCTCGCTCTCCGAGCTCGCCGAACAGTCCGGCGTCGCCAAGTCGATCATCAGCCAGATCGAGCGCAACGAGACCAATCCGACGCTGGCGACGATCTGGCGTCTGTCCCAGGCGCTCGACATCTCGATCGAGCGGGTGCTCTCCAGCGGCGAGGAAGAGCCCTTCATCGAGAAGACGGCCCGTGCCGACACGCCGATCCTGGTCTCCGAGGACGGCAAGCTGAAGCTCGCCATCGTCGGCTGGATCAAGACCGTCGAATGGCTGCAATGGTACGATGTGCAGTCGGAGCCCGGCGGCGAACTCGATTCCGAAGGCCATCAGCGCGGCTCGATCGAGTCGCTCTCCGTCACCTCCGGCGAGTTCGAGGTCGAGGTCGGCGACATCGTCCAGCGCGCCAAGGCCGGCGAGACGCTGCGCTATCGCTGCGACCGCCGCCACATCGTCCGCTGCGTCGGCAGCGAGCCGGGCACCGCGATGATGGTCTGCATCCTCAAGGCCGCGGTGATGGAATAGTGCGGACGCTCTAGCGTGAGAGACGGCCTTCGTCGTCGATCAGGGTCCGGCGTTCAAGCACTGCGCCGCCCCAGCGCCAGAGAACGAGATTGATATCCTCGGCTTTGGAACCCGCCGCGAAACTGCGCACCATCAGGCCGCGATAACCGTCAGCGACCAGCGTGAGTGCAAGTTCCTGCGTCGGGGCCTGCCCATCCTGGCGCATCCTGTCGCGCCAGCCAGCATCGGCGAGGGCTTCACGGGACAGGCCGATGCGGGCGAGCCCAGCCTCGTCACGACTGTCGAAAATCGCGTCGATATCGGCGTCGTAAGAGACGAGCGTCGTCGGCTGCAGGCTGCCGGCCTGGTTGGCCTCTCTCAGGGCCGTCGTGACCGCGAGCGAGAGATAGAGCGCCGCCATGCCCCTCGGGTTGAACCGGCCTCCGTACAGAGCCGCACCCTGGCCGGACAGCGGCTCACGCGCATAGACGGGATTCAGCGCCCGGTAGAGCGTTCCACGATATCGCATTGCATCAGGCGTGAACGCCTGCGTCGATCGCATCAATGTAGTCGAGTACGTCGTCGGCGCGCCCGCCCCGCACCAACTGCATCGCCGTCTGACCGGAGAAGCCCGCCAGCGGCTCGGAGCGGTACCAGGCATAGGCGATCAGGGCCGACCCGAAGCGCGGCTCCACCTTGTTGATGATTTCGACCATTTCGCGCAGGCGCCGCTGCGTCCTGTCGGAGCGCACCCGCTCGCGGCGCTGCACCGCGTCGCGGCCAAGCCCCGCCGTGCGGGCAACCTCCTCGCTGGTCGTGCGCCAGGCCTCCGCGATCTTGCGCGGTGCGAACAGGCCGTGATCAGCATATTGAGCCAGGGACATGACAGCCTCCGAGCCACCCAGACCGACGTGATATAGCGTCAATCGGCGCGGTGCTCAAGGTAGCCAGCCGGAGTCAACCTCCCGTCTTCACCGGCCTCGGCGGGCCCTGCACCGCCGGAAGCGACTTCAGATATTCCGCCATCGCCTGACGGTCGGCCTCCGGCAGTTGCGCCGTGTTGCGCACCACCGCCGCCATCGTGCCGCCGACGCTGTCGAAATTGGGCGTGAAGCCGGTCTTGAGCAGTTCGGCGATCTCGCCCTTCGACCATTTGCCGAGCGCCTCGGGCGTCTGGGTGATGTTGGGGACGAACCCCCTGCCCTCCGGATCCGGCCCGCCGGCGAAGCGCGTCGCGGGAATGATGGCGCCCAGCGCATTGCGGTTGGAGTGGCATTCGGCGCAATGACCCGGCCCGTTCACCAGATAGGCGCCGCGGTTCCACTCCTCGCTCTTCGTCGGATCGGGCCGGAAGGCGCCGCGCTCGAAGAACAGCAGCTTCCAGCCGCCGACGACGCGGCGGATGTTGAAGGGGAACGGGAGTTCATGCGGCGGCGCCCGGCCCTCGACGGGGGTGAGCGTGCGGATATAGGCGAAAAGATCGGCCAGCGCCTTGGGCGGCATCAACCGGTAGGAGGTATAGGGGAAGGACGGGTAGTAGTGCTGGCCTTTCGGCGAGACCCCAGCCGCCATCGCGTCGACGAAGTCCTGAACGCCCCAATTGCCGATGCCGTCGCGCGTATGGGGCGAGATGTTGGGCGCGTGAAAGGTTCCGAAAGGCGAATCCAGCGCGAGTCCGCCGCCGAGCCTCAGCTTATCGTCCTGGTTCGGCGTCGCATGGCAGGAGGCGCAGCCGCCCGCGGCGAAGAGGATGCGCCCGTTCTCGATGTCGGGCGCTCCCAGCGTGCCGATCTCGGGCGACGGCGAGACCACGCGCGGGTCGGTGAGCAGATAGAAGCCGGCCAGTCCCACCGCAGCCAGCAGCACGAGCGTGACCAGCAGACGGCGAAGGCGCAGCATCTCGAGACTCCCCGGAAGACGGAAAAGACGTGCCGCGGCCAGGGCCGCGGCACGCGCATGTCAGCACAACGTGACCGGAGCCGGAAAGCTCCCTCGGCCGCCTCGGCGGCCGACGTCACTTCTTGATGCGGTAGACCTCGTGGCAGCTGCCGCAATTCTTGGTCGCATTGCCGAAGGCGGTGCGGAAGCTCGCGACGTCGGTTGCCGTGCCGATCGCGGCGGCATCGGTCTCGAATTTGGCGAAAGCGGCCTTGAAGCCGGCCTGGTCCTCCCAGATCTTCGGGGCCGCGGTGGTCTCGCCGCCGGTCTTGCTGTTGTCGGGATAGAGGCCCGGCATCTTCTTGGCCGAATCGACATAGGCCTTGGCGATCGCCTGAGCCTTCGCGGCCTCAAAAGGCGCTTCGCCCTTCGCGATCGCGGCGCCGTCGCGCGTCGCCGCACCGACGGCCTTCATCGCGTTGCGGCGTTCGGTGATCGGATCCGACTGGGCGAGGACGGCTGTGACGCCCAGTCCCAGAATGGCGGCGACGGCGATGGTGCGGATCATGGCGCTTCCCTGAAGGCTTCGGTCGCCGGGGCGGCGCCGATTGGAACCGTTCCAGATCATCCGATCCGGCCGCCGTCGCCAAGTGCCATTCGCGTGAGCAGTCTTGCGCGAACGCAAGACTGCCCTTGCGTCAGAGCCGGTAGCCAGCGTCCTTCAGGGCGTTGAACACCTTCAGCGGCGTCGCCGGCATGTCGATGGCTTTGATGCCAGCGGCCCGGTCCAGCGCATCGACCATGGCATTCATTACCGCCGGGCAGGCGCCGATGGCACCAGCCTCGCCCGCCCCCTTCACGCCCAGCGCATTCGTGACGCAGCGGACATTGCGCGTCTCGAAATGGAAGTTCGGGATGTCGATGGCGCGCGGCAGCGCATAATCCATGAAGGTCGCCGTCAGCATCTGCCCGGAGGAGTCGAAGCGGATCTCCTCCATCAGCGCCTGGCCGATGCCCTGCGCCGCGCCGCCATGGACCTGGCCCTGCAGCATGGTCGGGTTCAGCGTCATGCCGAAATCGTCGACCACGACGTAGTTGACGATCTCGGTCGCGCCGGTCTGCGGGTCGATCTCCAGCTCGCAGACATGGGTGCCGTTCGGATAGGTTGCCTCCGGCGGCTGCCAGCTCTGGTGGACGCGCAGCTTCTCGGTGGTCGCTCCGGGCAGTGCCGCGATAGCGGCGAGGTCGAGCGCCTTGTCGGTGCCGACGACGCGCACCGCCCCGTCGACGATCTCGAGGTCGCCGATCCCGGCCTCGAGCTTCTCGGAGGCGAGCTGCTTCAGGTTGTCGGAGAGGATCGAGGTCGCCTTGTCGAGCGCCGCGCCGCCGACGGGGATCGAGCGCGACCCGCCGGTGCCGGAGCCGGTCTCGACCTTGTCGGTGTCGCCCTGGATCACGCGGATGCGGTCCATGGGGATGTCGAGATGCTGCGAGACGAGCTGCGAATAGGCCGTCTCGTGCCCCTGCCCGTTCGACTGCGTCCCGATCAGCACCGTGACGGTCCCGTCCTTCTCGAGGATCACGGTCGAGCTCTCGGGCCCGCCGCCGCCGCAGGCCTCGATATAGCTGGCCATGCCGATGCCGCGAATCTTGCCGGACTTGTTGGCGGCCTTGAGGCGGGTCTTGAAGCCCTTCCAGTCCGCCACCTCCATGGCGCGGCGCATATGGCCCTCGAACTCGCCGGAATCGTAGACCGGGCCGGTCTGGGTCTGATGCGGCATCTCGCTCGGCTTGACGAAGTTGAGCGCGCGCACCGCGTCCGGCGTCTTGCCCGTCTCGCGGGCGATGGCGTCGACCAGCCGCTCGATCAGATAGGCCGCCTCGGGGCGCCCCGCGCCGCGATAGGCGTCGACCGCCATGGTGTTGGTCAGGATGCCGCGGAAGCGCACATGCACGGCCGGGATGTTGTAGCAGCCCGGCGTCATCGTCGTGCCGACCCAGGGGATGAAGGGCCCGTATTGCGAGAGATAGGCGCCCATCTCGGCCGCGAGATCCACCTTCAGGGCGATGAACTTGCCGCGCTTGTCGAGCGCCATCGTCGCGGTGGCGAGATTGGCCCGGCCATGGGTGTCGGCGAGGAAATGCTCGGTCCGGTCCGCGACCCAGCGCACGGGGCGCTTCAGCTTCTCCGCCGCGACCATGGTCAGCGGGTATTCGCGGTACATGAAGATCTTGGTGCCGAAGCCGCCGCCGACATCCGGGGTCACCACGCGGATGCGCGATGGATCGACCTTGAGGATGTTCTTGGCGAGGATGTCGCGCGTGCCATGGCTGCCCTGGCTGCCGAGCGTCAGCGTCCAGCGCTTCGCCGCCTTGTCGTACTCGGCGATGCAGGCCCGGGTCTCCATGTAGTTGGAGGCGAGGCGGTTGTTGACGATCGTCACGGAGATCGTGCGGTCGGCCTTGGCGAAGGCGGCGTCGGTCTTCGCCTTGTCGCCCTGCTCGGCCTCGAAGGCGACATTGCCCGGCCGGTCCGGCCAGAGCTGCGGCGCCTTGGGATCGAGCGCCTCCTCGATCCCGGTGACGGAGGGTAACGTCGTCCACTCGATGTCGATCGCCTCGGCGGCGTCGCGGGCCTGGGCCAGCGTCTCGGCGACAATGAAGGCGACGGCTTCGCCGACATGGCGCACGGTGTCGGTCGGCAGCACCGGCACGGGCAGCGGCTTCACCGGCTCGCCCGAGATCGTCTTGATCAGTCCCTTGCAGGGCAGATCGCCGAGATGGGCGACGTCCTCGCCCGTCAGGATCAGCTTCACGCCCTTCATCCGGCGCGCCGTCTCCTTGTCGCGGATCTTGAAGGTGGCATGGGCGTATTGCGAGCGCAGGACGAAGGCGTGCAGAGCCCCCTCGACGGCGGTGTCGTCCGTGTAGCGCCCGGCCCCCGTGGTCAGGCGCTGATCCTCGACGCGGCGGACCGGCTGTCCGAATCCGAATTTCATGGGGCGCATGGCCGAAAGTCCCTCAGATTGGTCGAATGAAACACTGAAATAGAATCGGGCCGCGGTCAGCCCCGCCGGATCGCGCGCGGGGATGCACGCAGCGCATCGCCCTTACCGCGGCATCCGCGCCGCGGTCTCAGACAGGCTGACCATCATGTTGTAGTTGTTGACGATCCAGTTGGCGTCGTTGGCGGCGCCACGGCGGACATCGCCCTTGCTCTTGGCGAGCTTGTCGGAAAAATCGCGCAGTTTGCCGAGCCAGGACCCGGCCTGGCTGTCGATCATCAGCGACGTGCCAGGGTTCTTGTCCTTGAACGCGTCGAGTTCGCGGATTGCGGCGGCGTAATCGGCGACGGTGGCGCTGAAAGCCTTCAGATCGACGATCGGCTTCTCGTTGCTGGGCATCTGATCCATCACGGACCGTGCGTTGATCATCACATTGCGGATCTGCCAGCGGGCGGAGCGCCCTTCGCGCTGCTCGACCGAGGCGAGTTCGCGCTGGTCGAGCCCCTTCTTGTAGTCGCGCATCAGCGCATCCAGCCGAGCGCGCTCGGCGAGGAAGCTCTGCGCCGCGGGCACCATCAGCCCGTGCAGCTTCTGCCCCTCGGCGAGATTGTCGTCGCGGTAATCCTTGCGGTCGTAGTAGCGCTCGGCCCGCGTGATCAGGGGCGCCAATTCCTGATAGGCCTTGATGTAGGCGGCGACGGAGGCATCGATCGCCGGCAGCTTCGGCTCCCGCGTCAGGAACTCCTCGGCCTTCCGGATCTCGCCGGTAACGTCGTAGAGGCTGTAGAGCCCGTAGCCGATATAGCGCTCCTTGCCGGTCGGCCCCTTCTTCAGATCGACCCAGCTGCCATAGCGCTCCCAAGACTGGATCGCCCGCAGCGTGCGGTTCATCAGCGCCGTATAGGCGTTCGACTTGGCGATCGCCGTCTGGAGCTCGGCATCCTGGACCGGAGCCGTGCGTGCGGACGGAGCGGCGGGTGCCTGCGCGACGGCGGCGCCGGGCGCGACAGCGAGAAGGACGGCGGAAAGTGCGCCGCGGAGACCGTTTTGGATCGTCATGCGTCAGCTTTCGTCAAGATCGGCGGGCTGGACGGAGCGCTGCGGCTCATCCCTGCTCCACCGGCTCGCCCCGCATCGCCCAGTCCTTGAAGCCACCGAGATAATGGCTGTCGACATCGAGCCCGGCCGATTGCGCGAACTCCAGCGCCCGCAGCGAGCGCACGCCGGCGGCGCAGGAGAGCACGAGCTTCTTGCCGGGCTCATTGGGCAGATCCGCGGGGTCGAAGCGCGAGAGCGGCCGCGAGACCGAACCCGGAATATGCCCGGCGGCGAATTCATGCGGCTCGCGGACATCGACGATCAGGATGGAGCCGTCGGCGAGGCCGGCCTTGATGTCGTCGATGTCGAGATCGTTCACGGTCACGGGCAGGCTCCGGCGCAATCACTCCAGCAGCTTCACCAGATAGAGCGTGAGCGCGGGAAATGCCACCACGACACCCAGCCGCAGGATGTCGGCCGCGACGAAGGGCAGCACGCCGCGATAGATCTGCGTCACGGGCACGTCGCGCGCCAGCGAGGCGACGACGAAGACGTTGAGGCCGATCGGTGGGCAGGTCATGCCGATGCCGACGACGATCAGCACGAGGATGCCGAACCAGATCGCGACATCGTCCGTCGGCATTCCGAAATCGAGCGCGGTCACGATCGGGAAGAACACTGGCAGCGTCAGCAGGATCATCGCCAGCTCGTCCATCACCCCGCCGAGCACGATATAGAACAGCAGCAGGCCGATCAGCACCGTGTAGGGCGCCCAGCCGGAAGCGGCGATCATCTCCGCCGCCGCGGTCGGCACCTGGGTCAGGGCGAGGAAGGCATTGAAGACCTCCGCCCCGAGCAGGATCGCGAAGATCATCGCCGAGGTCTCGGCCGTCTGCAGGATCGCCTGACGTACCGCAGCGGGCGTCAGCGTGCGACGCACAAGGCCGATGACGAGCATGACGAAGGCGCCGACCGAAGCCCCCTCCGTCGGCGTGAAGACGCCGCCATAGATCCCGCCGACGACGACGACCGCGACCAGCAGCGCCGGGATGATGCCGAGCAGCGGCCGCACGCGGTCGGCCCAGGCGATGCGCGGCTGCGCCGGAACCCAGTCAGGGTGACGGCGGCTCATCAGCGCGATCGTGACGCAGTAGAACGCGGCCGCCAGCAGGCCCGGGATCAGCGCCGCCTTGAACAGCTTGGCGATGTTCTGCTCGGTCGAGATCGCATAGACGACCAGGATGACCGAGGGCGGGATCAGGATGCCCAGCGTGCCGCCGACCGCGATCACCCCGCAGGAGAAACCGGGATCGTAGCGGTAGCGCCGCAGCTCCGGCAGCGCCGCGCGCGAGAAGGTCGCGGTCGTCGCCACTGCCGAACCGCAGATCGCCCCGAAGCCGGTGCAGGCGCCGATCACCGCCATGCCGAGCCCGCCGCGCCGGTGCCCGACCAGCGCAGCGGCGGCCTTGAACAGATCGCCGGCGAGCCCCGAGCGCTCGGCGAAGGCGCCCATCAGCACGAACAACGGGATCACCGACAGCGTGTAATTGGCGAAGATCTGGTAGGGCGTGGTGCGGATATAGTTCAGGAACGGGTCGAGCCCGTTGAGCTGGATGTAGCCGACGCCCCCGACCAGCATCATGGCGAGCCCGATCGGCAGCCGCAGCGCCATCAGCGCGAGCAGAACGACGAAGCCCGTGATGGCGATAGCGAAACCGCTCACGCTGTCTGCCTCAGCAGGCGCCGCGCACTGACCATGGCCGAGACGGACACCAGCAGCGCGAGCGCGGCACAAAAGCCGATCGGCAGATAGCTCGGCACCAGCAGCACCATGCTGGTTTCGCCGGTGCCGAAGGCCGCCCGCGCCCCCACCGCGAGCCGCCAGGCGATCAGCGCCATCACCAGCGCATAGACCATGTCCCAGCCCGCATCGATGCGGCGCTGCCAGCGCTCGGGCAGCTTGAGTGTGAAGGTGTCGACGAAGATGTTGCCGCGGCGCAGCTGGCACCAGGGCAGGAAGCAGAAGGCGGCGAGCGCCGTCGCCATCTGCACCAGCTCGAAATCACCCGGCACGCCGGCCCCCCCGACGAAATCGGAGCGCAGCGTGACACTGATCACCACCGTCACCGAGAGCGTGATCAGCAGCACGCCGCCCAGAAGGGCGACGCTCTGGACCACGCGCTCGAACGCCGATGGCGCAATCTCCCCCCGATCCTGCGCCATCGTCCCGGTCAGGCCGCCTTTTCGTGTTTGGCGAGCGCGGCCCTCGCGCTGGCGAGCAGCTTCTCGCCGTCGAGGCCCTTCTCCTTGGTCGACTTGATCCAGGCCTCGATGACCGGCTCGGTGGTCTTGCGCCAGCGCGCGGCCTCCGCCTCCTCGATCACGGTGATGGTGTTGCCGCGCTTGCGCACCATCTCGGAGACGGCGATGGCCTGCTCGTCCCAGACCTTTCCGGCCATGCCGGCCGCAGCGGCGCCGGAATTGCGGTCGATGATCGCCTTCAGGTCCGGCGCCAAGGCTTCATACTTCGCCTTGTTCATCGCCAGGATGAAGGTCGCGACATAGAAGGTCGGCGAGCCCGGAATCTCGGTGTGGAACTTCACGAGTTCCTGCACCTTCACCGAGGGCACCACCTCCCAGGGAATGACCGCGCCGTCGATGACGCGCTGCGCCAGCGATTCCGGCACCTGCGGCACCGGCATGCCGATGGCGTTGGCACCGAGCGCCTTCAGCGCCTCGCCGGCGAGACGCGTCGGGAAGCGCAGCTTCAGGCCCTTGAGGTCCTCCATCGTCTTGACCTGCTTGTTGGCGTGGATCAGCCCGTGATCATGCGCCCAGACGCAGATCGGGTGGACGTCCTTCAGCTCGGTGGCGAGGTTCTGCTGGGCGTATTCGGTCAGCGCCAGCGAGTTCACCAGCGCGCGCTTGTTGGCGACGAAGGGCAGCTCGAAGGCCTCGAGCCCGGTGAAACGACCCGGCGTGTAGCCCGGCAGCGTCCAGACCAGATCGGCCACGCCGTCGCGGGCCTGATCGAAGAGCTGCGGCGGGGTGCCGCCGAGCTGCATCGACGGGAAGATGTCGATCTTGATGCGGCCGTTGGATTCGGCCGCGACCTTGTCGGCCCAGGGTTTCAGGAACTTGGCATGGCCGACGGCGACCGGCGGCAGGAAGTGGTGCATCTTCAGCGTCACCTCCTGCGCATTCGCGCGGGTGGCACGCAGAACCAGCGGGGCGGCGACGGCAGCGCCGGCCCCCGTCAACAATTGGCGGCGATCGAACCTCATGACTTCCCTCCCGAGGATGTCGTTTGTTGCCCGGCGCGGCTCCCCCTCCGGAGCCTGCGCGCGGCCTTGTCTTCACCTTAGCACGACCGGCGGCGAGTCTGGGCCTTTCGGCCCGCCCGCTTCTGGATCGTCGAGATCGTTGCCGACGCAACCAAATCCGTCAAGGCCCCGTCTGGCCTGCGGACGTGCCGCGCAAAAAACCGCGCCCCGGAGGGCGCGGTCATCATCAGCCGATGCGAAGCGCTCAGGCCTGCGCCGGAATCCGCAGCACCCAGCCGGGCTGGATTAAATCGGGGTTCTTCACCGGCGGCGTGTTCGCCTTCACGATGTCGGTGTATTTTGCGCCCTGGCCCTTGCCGTAGTGCTCCTCGGCGATCTTCCAGAGCGTATCGCCCTTCTTCACCGTGTAGAACACCGCGGCCGGCACCTCCTTGGCGACGATGAGATCGGATTCGACACTGGCGATGCCGGCGGTGTTGCCGAGCGCGAGGATGATCTTCTCCGCCTCCTCGGTGGTCATCGCCTTGCCCGAGACCTTGACCTTGTCGCCATCGACGCTGATCGCGACGTCGGAGGGGAGCCCGTGTCCAGCGAGTTCCTTCTGCAATGCGTCGGGCGTCGCCGCCTTGGCCGAGCCGAAGATCTTGGCTCCGGCATCCTTGATGAAGCTGAACAGGCCCATGTCGTTCCTCCGTCGTTGGGTCTCCATCAAGCCCAACAGTGGTGACATGTTCAAGGCACTCGGGCGACCGGGTGCGATTTTGCGGCCGGGATGCCGTAGCGGGAAGCCAGATCATTTCGGGCCAGCGATGGGCAAAGGGGTTTCCTCCGAACGCGGGCACTGTCACAAGCGCCGCGCAATTCCCATCCGGAGCAGACCGATGCTGACCCTCGCCCAGGCCCAGACGATCATGACCACCGCCCTCGCCCATGCCCAGAGCGCCGGCTTCAAGCCGCTGACGATCGCGATCCTGGACGCGCGCGGCGCGCAGAAGCTCTTCACGGCGCAGGACGGCACCAGCCTGAAACGCGGCGAGATCGCCATCGGCAAGGCCCATGGCGCGGTCGCGATGGGCATCGGCTCGCGCGCCCTGCACAAGATGGCGCTCGAGCGGCCCTATTTCGTCGAGGCGGCAACCCATGCCGTCGGCGGCTCGCTCGTCCCGGTGCCGGGCGGCGTGCTGATTCGCGATGCGGCTGGCACGCTTCTGGGGGCGATCGGCGTCTCTGGCGACACGTCCGACAATGACGAGGCTGCGGCGCTGGCGGGCATCACCGCCGCCGGCCTGGTCGGCGACACCGGCGCCTGATCCGAAAGCCCGGCGCGGCTCAGTGAGCCAGCGCCGAGGAGACCATGTCCCGGCTCGCCGGCGCTGCCGGCGAGCCCAGCCGCAGTGAATCGCGCACCTGCTGCGAGGGCGCGGCAAGGAGGGAGGGCAACAGCCTGTCGCCCTCGGCGACCAGCGGCTCCTCCTTCAGCGGCGGCAGCGGCAGCAGTTCCTCCGCCGGCTCGGCCGGGGCCGGGGCGACGCGCTCGCGCAGCTCCGCAAAGGCCCCTTCGATCGGGTGGAAGCTGAAGCGGACCCGATGCGTGCCCGCCGGGACCTGAACGGCCCGGAACAGCACATTCGCCTTCAGGATGTCGGCGTCGACACCATCCACCTGTGCCCGCCACCAGGGATGATAGATGTCGTTCAGCACGACGAAGCCGGCGGCCGAACTCGTCACCTCGATCTCGACCTCGGTGTTCTGGTAGCGCTTCACCGTGACGTCCGCACGCACCTGTGCAGGCCCCTCCGGCATGGCGACCGGTGGCTCGGCATCGAGCAGGACGGCCTGCTGCGGGTCGACCTCGGGCCAGCGTCCACTCTGCTTCATCGCGTCGAAATCGGCGAGTTCCCAGCCACCGACGAACTGCACGCGCGGCAGCGCCCGCGGGTTCTCGTAGACATAGCCTTCCTTCGTGCGCGCGATCAGCCGGAGGTCGCCCTCGCGCAGCGTGTGGTCGATTTGTTCGATCGGCAGCGGCGAGGCGATGTAGCGCAGCCCCAATAGATTGGCGAGGCGGCAGCGATAGGACGGAAACAGCGGCGTGAACTTGCGCTGATCCGGCCCGGCGATGGTGTCGCGCGTGCCCACCGCATCCGAGAAATCGGCGAGGCGCAGCGGGTTGTAGCCGAGCGTGTGATCGAAGCCGTGGACCATGCCGGCATTGGGCCATTCGAAGCCCATGCCGAGCAGCTCCACCCGGTCCCGCCGCGGCGACCCTGCGGGCTGGGCCGTCAGCCGCTTCAGAACCTGAACCGTCTCGTTGCGCGTGTCGGGGCGCAGCACGTCATAGATGTCGGGCGCCAGAGCCGTCGATTCGTTCGGCCCGTTGTTGGCGCCGAGATCCGCCGCGACGACACCGGCCACGAGCAGTGTAGCCGCGACAGTGCCGAGGCCTCGCCTGAGCCGGCTCAGCCCGTGAAGCAGGGCCAGCGCGAGGGACAGCCAGAGCAGGGCAAAGGCCACCGGCTTGAGCGCTTCCGTCAGCCGCCCCTGCTGCGACGAAACCAGCAGCGCGAGACCAGCCAGCACGACCACGAAACCGGCACCCCACAGCCAGTCGCGTCTCGTCAGACCGGGCTGCGGCTCGCTGAACAGACGATGCAGCATGTAGCCGGACAGGAGCGCACCGAGAGCACCGATCAGGAAGGTGGCATCGGCCGGCCGGCGGAAGGCGTCGATGCCCGGCAGATGGTGGTAGAAAGCGGCAAAGGCCGGCGTGTAGCGGCCGAGCGCGAACAGCACCATCAGCGCGAACAGGAGGGTGAAGGCGCGCACGCCCTTGTCCCAGAGCCAGCCGCGGCTCAGCCCGGGCACGACCAGAAGCAGCGCCGGCAGCGCCCCGAAATAGACCTGCCCCATATTCTGCGACAGGAACAGCTCCTTGGCGTCCCAATGCGGGCTGTAGGGCCCCCAGAAATCGACCTTCGGGTCCTGTGCGCCGAAGAGATCGGCGACGAAGGCGGTCAGCAGCGAGGCCGGATGCAGCGATCCGCGCCCGGCCTCGACCAGATCCACGGCAGGTCGCGTCGTCGCTTCGGCGAAAAGCCAGGTCCAGAGCAGCGGCAGCGCCACGACGCCGAGGCCGACGACGGCGGCGAGGGAGCCCGGCAACAGGCTGGCGCGGAACGCCGGCCAGCCGCCCGAGAGCCAGTGCGCCACCACCACGCCAATCAGGATATAGGCGCCCAAGAGCGCAACCTGATCGGGCTCGACCATCATCATCCCGGCGGCGAAGCCCGCCAGCGCCCCCGCCGCCAACGAGGCACGCTGCAGCATCCGCAGGGTCAGCCACAGCGCGATGGCGAAGAAGGCGAGGCTCGCAATCTGCCCGACATGCTGGACCCGCCAAGCGGCCGAGGCGCCAAAGGCGAAAACGAGCGCCGCGAGCAGGCCGCCGGCCGGATGCCAGTTCCGGTCGCGAAAGATCATCATCACCGCCAGCCCGCCCGCCAGCAGATGGGCGAGCACATAGGCGTCGACGGCGCGGAAGCTCGGCGAGGGAACGAGCGCCGCAAGAAGGATGGCGGGGGAGAAGATCAGCGACTGCGGGTCGGCGACCTGCGGCGAGCCGCCGAAGACGTTATGCGTCCAGAACGGAGACTGGCCCGAATGGAGCGCCCGCGCCAGGAACTGGATTTGCGCCTGAAAATGCGCCTTGGCGTCGAACGGGATGGTGACCGCGCCCGATAGCCAGGGCCAGCAGAGCAGAGCCCAGACACAGATGAAGGCCATGGCCGCCAGCCCGTAGCCGGCGACCCTTCTCGAATGCGTGTCCAACGGACCCCCCGGTCCCTCGTCCTTGCCAGAGGCCCCCGGATTGGCAGCCACAGTCCAGCCTGTCAGTGGGCGAACCATGCCCGCGACGAGGTGAACCGAAACTGAATGAAATCACGCAGCCGTGATCACGGCTTTCCGTTAGGTAAGCGATTGGTTGCGGCGATGGGAGAATCCGTGCGGCTCAACGCCCTTGCGCCAGCCATTGCGCCAGAATGCGCCGCTCATCGGCCGTCATTCCGGAAAGATTGTTGGGCGGCATCGCATGGGTCATCACCGCCTGGACGCGGATCGCGCGCGCATGGGCCGCGATCGTTTCCGGCTCATGCAGGAGGACGCCCTTGGGCGGAATCTGGATGCCGGGCCAGCTCGGCTCGGGCGCATGGCACATCGCGCAGCGTCCGCTGACGATGTTGGCGACGGCCTCCGGTGGCGGCTGCAGCCCGGCCAGCATCACAGGCTTTGTCGCCGGCAATGGCGACAGCCCCAGCCGCTCGCGCCCACCCGGCGAGGATGCCATCGCCACCCAGAAGGCGAGCCAGAGGGCAACCAGCGCGACCGCCCAGGTCCACCAAGGGGATTTAGCGTGGTCGGCGTGGCGGACATTGAAGAAATGCCGGATCAGCGCGCCCGCCACGATGATCAGCGCCACCAGCACCGGGATCACCGCCGAATTGGCATAGGTGACCGGATAGTGGTTCGACAGCATCAGGAACAGCACCGGCAGGGTGATGTAATTATTGTGCAGCGAGCGCTGCTTGGCCGCCTTGCCGTATTTCGGGTCCGGCTTCTCGCCCGCGGTCAGCGCCGCGATGACCTTCCGCTGCCCCGGCATGATGTTGAAGAAGACATTGGCGGTCATGATCGTCGCCATCAGCGCGCCGGTGTGGATCAGCGCGCCGCGCCCGGAGAAGACAGAGGCGAAAGCCCAGCTCGCCGCGACGACATAGGAAAAGCCGAGCACGCCGAGCAGCACGTCGTTGCGGCCCAGCGGCGAGCGGCAGAGCCAGTCATAGAACAGCCAGCCGAACACCAGGGCCGCGATGCCGAGGGCTCCGGCGGCGAGCGGCGAGAGCTGCATCACCGCCGGATCGATCAGATAGAGTTCCGACTGCGCGTAATAGACCCAGACCAGCAGGAAGAAGCCGGAGATCCAGGTCCAGTAGGCCTGCCATTTGTGCCAGGTCAGCTCGGCCGGCATCACGGCGGGCGCGACCAGATATTTCCGCATCTCGTAGAAGCCGCCGCCATGAACCTGCCAGGCGCGCCCCCCCTCGCCCGGCAGAATGTCGGCCGCGGGACGCAAGGACGCGTCGAGATGGATGAAGAAGAAGGACGAGCCGATCCAGGCGATCGCGGTGATCACATGCAGCCAGCGCAGCAGCATGCCGCCCCATTCCATCAGATAGGCGTCGAGCATCGCCGCGGTGGTCCCCTTCAATTGGCGCGCAGGACGATGGACTTCGCCCGCGCCGAAGTTACGGTTGGCGCGAGGCGGCATGCAAGCGCGGCGCCGCGCGGGCAGCGACGAGAACGGCAGGAAGGACGCATGGCGGGACTGACGACGCATATCCTCGACACGCATGGCGGCGTCCCGGCGAAGGGCGTGGCGGTCACGCTCCGCCGCGTCACCGACGGCCAGGCCGAAACGCTGGCGACCACCGTGACCAATGCCGATGGCCGCACCGATGCGCCCCTGCTGACGCCGGAGGCGACGCAGCCCGGTCTCTACGAGCTCGACTTCGCGATCGGCCCCTATTTCCGTGAGCGCGGCGTCGCCCTGCCCGAGCCCGCCTTCCTCGAGACCGTGACGATCCGCTTCGGCATCGCCGACACCAGCCGGCACTGGCATGTACCGCTCAACTGCTCGCCCTATGGCTACACGACCTATCGCGGGAGCTGAGAGCGGCCACGCGACCCGCACCGTCATCCCGGATCTCCGCTGCGCTCCGTCCGGGACGACCCGAGAGTGATGAACTTTGCGTCAGGCGAGACACTTCACAAGTCGCGACAGCGGCTTAGGGTGATCACCTGAATCACATTGCGAGCACCGCTCCCCATGACCGACACCGCCTATCCGCGTGACCTCAAGGGCTATGGCCGCACCCCGCCGCATCCGCGCTGGCCGGGCGGCGCCCGCATCGCTGTGCAGTTCGTGATCAATTACGAGGAAGGCGGCGAGAACAACATCCTGCATGGCGACGCCGCCTCCGAGGCTTTCCTCTCCGAGATCGTCGGCGCCGCGCCCTGGCCCGGCCAGCGCCACATGAACATGGAGTCGATCTACGAATACGGCTCCCGCGCCGGCTACTGGCGGCTCTGGCGGATGTTCACGCAGCGCGCCATGCCGGTCACCGTCTTCGCCGTGGCGAGCGCGCTGCAGCGCTATCCCGAGATCGCGTCCTCGATGCAGGACGCCGGCTGGGAGATCGCCACCCATGGCCTGAAATGGATCGACTATCGCGACGTGCCGGCCGAAAAGGAGCGCGCCGACATCCTCGACTCCATCCGAATTCAGCGCGAGATCACCGGCGAGCGGCCGCTCGGCTTCTATCAGGGCCGCACCTCGCAGAACACGACGCGGCTGATGATGGAGGAAGGCGGCTTCCTCTACACGGCAGATGTCTATGCCGACGAGCTGCCCTATTGGCTGGAAGGGCCGAAGGGGCCGCAACTCGCCGTGCCCTACACGCTCGACGCCAACGACATGCGCTTCGCCACGCCTCAGGGCTTCAACAGCGGCGACCAGTTCTTCGCCTATCTGAAGGACTCCTTCGACCTGCTCTATGCCGAGGGCGAGACCGCGCCGAAGATGATGTCGATCGGCCTGCATTGCCGCCTCGTCGGCCGGCCGGGCCGGGCCGCGGCGCTGGCGCGCTTTCTCGACCATGTCCAAAGCCATGACGATGTCTGGGTCGCGACGCGGCTCGACATCGCCCGCCACTGGGTCCGCCACCACCCGCCGGCCGGGGGCTACCGCCCGTCCGCCGTGCCGAAGGCGCTCTTCGTCGAGGTCTTCGGCCGGATCTGGGAGAACGCGCCCTGGATCGCCGAGGCCACCTTCGACGCCGGGATCACGCCGGCCCATGACAACGCTGCAACCCTGCACGCGGCGATGGTGAAGGTGATGCGCGCCGCCCCGCGCGAGAAGCTGAAGGCGCTCTTGCTCGGCCATCCCGACCTCGCCGGCAAGCTCGCCGCGGCCGGCGAGATGACGGAGGAATCGATCGGCGAGCAGGCCTCCGCCGGGCTCGACCGCCTCACCTCCGGCGAGCGTGCCCGCTTCACGGAAGCGAACGAGGCCTACAAGGCGCGCTTCGGCATCCCCTTCATCATGGCGGTGGCCGGCGCCAGCAAGGACGCGATTCTCGCTGCCTTCGAGACCAGGCTGCAGAGCACGCCCGAGGTCGAGTTCGAGACGGCGCTGGGACAGGTCGAGCGGATATCGCTGCTGCGGCTGAAGGAGATCATGCGGTAACCGCGCCGTCATTCCGGGGCTTCGCAAAGCGAAGAGCCCGGAACCCATAACCGCTGAGCAGGCAGGACGATGTGGACCCGCGCCGCGCGTCTTCTGAGCCTGCTACGGATCTGGATTCCGGGCTCGCTCTGCGAGCGCCCCGGAATGACGACAGGCTCCTCGCGGAGCGGCTTACAACCCGCTGACCAGATGCCCGCCATCGACCGCGACCACCGTCCCGGTCATGTGGCGCCCGGCGTCGGAGCAGAGCAGCAGCAGCGGCCCGTCGAGATCGGCGGGCTCGCCGAAGCGGCGGCTCGGAATGCGCTTGACCAGCGTCGCCCCGACTTCGCTCTCGAGCATATCGCGGTTGATGTCGGTGGCGATATAGCCGGGCGCGAGCGCGTTGACCCGGATGCCATGGCGCGCCCATTCCAGCGCCAGACCCTTGGTCATCTGGATCAGCCCGGCCTTGGAGACGGCATAGGGCAGGACACGCGCCGTCACCCGCTCGCCCAGAATCGAGGCGATGTTGACGATCGTCCCGCCCTGCTTCCCCGCGATCATGACCTGCGCCGCCGCCTGCGCCGCGAAGAAGCAGCCCTTCAGATTGACGTCGAGCTGCGCGTCCCATTGCGCCTCGGTGATGGAGATCGCGGCCTCCGTCTCCCCGATACCGGCATTGTTGACGAGGACGTCGAGCCCGCCGAGCAGCCGCGCCGCCTCCGCCACACCCGCCTGGATCGAGGGCACCGAGGCGACATCCAGCGCCAGCGGCATGACCTGCCCCGGCAACCCGGCGCAGTCCGCCGCCAGCTCTTCCAGCCGCTCGACGCGCCGCGCCGCCGCGACGACACGCGCGCCCTGCCCCGCCAGCAGCCGCACGAAATGCGCGCCCAGCCCCGACGACGCGCCGGTCACCAAGACACGCTTGCCCTTCAGTTCCTCGCCCATGCGTTCCTCGTCTCGTTTCCGCGGAGGGGACACCGGCAGGGGCTGCGGGTCAATCGCGGCGATGGCTGACGCTGCGACCCTTCAGAACCCCGACGCCGTCATCCCGGGCGGAGCGAGGCGAAGACCCGGGATCCATGCCTGAAGCGTTCCGGTATGGATCCCGGGTCTCCCGGAGCCTGTCCTTGGGCCGGCCAAAGGCCGAACACGAGGGGTCGCCCGGGATGACCCGCGGTTGTAAACGGACGGCCTAGGCCGCCTTCATCTCCGGCACCAGGCGCCCGACGCGCTCCAGATCGGCGCGGAAGCGGGCCGTCTCGCGTTCGCGGGCCTCCTCGTCGGGAAGGCGCAGCAGATAGGAGGGGTGGACGGTCGCCAGCAGGGCCGTGCCGTCGTCCAGCACAAGGTCGCGCTCGCGCATCGAGGCGAGCGAGCCGCGATGACCGGTCAGGGCGTGCAGCGCGGTCGCGCCCAGCGCCACGACGAGCTGCGGCTTCACGAACTCCCGCTCCAGCCCGAGCCAGAAGCGGCAGGCCGAGATTTCGCCGGCATTAGGCCGCTCATGGATGCGCCGCTTGCCGCGCAGGGTGAATTTGAAGTGCTTCACCGCATTGGTGACATAGGCCCGGCCGCGGTCGAGCCCGGCCTCGCCCAATACGCGGTCGAAGACCTGACCCGCGGGCCCGACGAAGGGCTTGCCCGCCAGATCCTCCTGATCGCCCGGCTGCTCGCCGACGAACATCACCGGCGCCGTTAGAGGGCCCTCCCCGAACACCGTCTGCGTCGCGTTGTGGCAGAGATCGCAGCGCGAGCAGGTCTTGGCCGACGCCCGCGCTTCATCCCAGGTGGAGAGACCGTCCGTAGCGGGCACGAGCATTTCGCGCTGGCGCTGGCTCTGCCGCAGATGCCGCTCCGGTGGCAGGGTCGGGGCTTTCATCACCATCTTCTCCGCGCGCCGGCCAGCCTGGGCGATCAGCGGAGCAATGAGTTCGGCCTCGGGCAGGTTCCGCCAGTACTTCTCTGGCATCTCTGCCTTCATCGCTTTGATCTTCAGCCGCGCCGGATTGAAGATGTTGGCGTAATAGGTCCGCCAATAGACCTCCATCGCATCGTCGTTCGGCGCGTCGGCCTTCGAGGCACCCTCCCCGAGATGCAGCGTCGTCCCGTCCCAGTGGAGCGAGCGCAGCGGCGTCAGGATCGACCAGCGCATCGCCGCGAAGCGTTCGACGAAGAAGCGCGACACCCGCTCGACGATGTGATGCTCAGGCTCGAACCAGGCTACGAAAGCCTCCCCGCCATCGAGGCCGACAACCTCGCGGAAGCGCACGAAGGCGGTCATCTTGTGCAGGTCGCGCCGCACCGCCTTGGCCATCGCCCGGGCGCTATGGACCTCGTCGTCGGTCACCACATGAAGCAGCGTCGGCTCGCGCTGGAGCCGCAGCAGCAGCCGATAGAGCAGATCGAAGCGGCCGCTGTCGCGATGGCAGACCACTGCCTGCGCCAGTTCGACGAATTCCCGCGGCACCCGCAGCTCCGCCCCATTCGCCGGCACCGGCGGCGGCTCGGCCAGCCCGGCGAAGAGCCCGGACGCCTCCTCCCCGATCTGCCAGTCGATCCGCGCCGGCGCCACCTCCGCCAGCGCCAGCGCGCGCGCCTGCCGCCGCCAGCCCTCGAAATCGGCCGGATGGTCGAGACGCGCGACGATGCCGGACTGAGCCATGACGGGGCTCACAGCAAGGCGAGCTGCTGCGGCTTCGGCGCCAGATGCTGCTTCAGCCGCTCGCTGTCGAGAGATGCGCCGGGACGCCAGCCTTCCGC
The DNA here is from genome assembly GCF_042655245.1 of Allobosea massiliensis. Taxonomy (NCBI): domain Bacteria; kingdom Pseudomonadati; phylum Pseudomonadota; class Alphaproteobacteria; order Hyphomicrobiales; family Alloboseaceae; genus Allobosea; species Allobosea massiliensis. The sequence goes on from NZ_JBHSLU010000010.1 coordinate 80,267, forward strand.
GACAATGAAATGGCGCAGCGTCGTGATCGAGCGCGCGATCTTGCCGACATCCTCCAGACGCAGGCGCCGGAAACGCCGCGTTTCCAAAATCTTGCCGACGCTTTTCGTGCCGAGCCCCGGCACGCGCAGCAGCGTCTCGCGATCGGCGCGGTTGACGTCGACCGGAAAGCGCGCGCGATGCCGCAGAGCCCAGGCGAGTTTGGGATCGACCGTGAGATCGAGCATGCCCCCGGCGCCGTCATCGAGGATCTCGCCGACCTCGAAGCCGTAGAACCGCGTCAGCCAGTCGGCCTGGTAGAGCCGGTGTTCGCGCAGCAGCGGCGGCTCCGAGAGCGGCAGTTGGCGGCTGGCGTCGGGGATCGGGCTGAAGGCGGAGTAATAGACGCGCCTGAGCCCGAAGGAGCCGTAGAGCTGCGCGCTGCGCTGCAGGATCGTCGCGTCGCTCGTCCCGTCGGCGCCGACGATCATCTGCGTGCTCTGCCCGGCCGGCGAGAACACCGGCGCGCGCCGCGACTTCGCCCGCTCCGCCTTGCTCTCCTCGATCTTCAGCCGCAGCCCACCCATGGCGGCGCTGATTTCGCGCGGCCGCTTCTCGGGGGCGAAGCGCTCCAGGGAGACCTCGGTCGGCAATTCGACATTGATCGAGACGCGGTCGGCATAGAGGCCGGCCTGCGCCACCAGATCGGCATTGGCGCTCGGGATGAGCTTGAGGTGGATGTAGCCGCGGAAGCAATGGACCTCGCGCAGCGTCTGCGCCACCCGCACCAGCTCCGCCATCGTGTAGTCGGGCGAGCGGATGATGCCCGAGGAGAGGAACAGCCCCTCGATGTAGTTGCGCTTGTAGAAGCTGACCGTGAGGTCGACGACCTCCTCCACCGTGAAGCGCGCGCGCCGGACATTGCTCGACGAGCGGTTGATGCAGAATGCGCAGTCATAGCTGCAGTAATTCGTCAGCAGGATCTTGAGCAGCGAAATGCAGCGGCCATCCGGCGCATAGGAATGGCAGATGCCCGACCCCGTCGTCGAGCCGAGCCCGCCCTTCAGCGAATTGCGCTTGGTCGTGCTGCTGGAGGCGCAGGAGGCGTCGTATTTCGCCGCATCGCTCAGGATCTCGAGCTTTTCCATCACCGTCAGCTGAGCCACGCCGCGACACTCCGTTCATTATTTGTTCTAGGTAGCGTGGATGTCGCCCGCCCGCCAGAGACCTTTCGTCGCGGCTGCCATCGCCGGAACAGGCGGCGTGTCGGCGCGTTGGGGCGGCACGTCATTCCAAGGAGAACCCGATGTTCCGGATCCTGCTTCTCGTCGCCGTCATCCTGATCGGCTACGACGCCATCGCCCATCAGGGCAGCTACACCCGCAGCGCCTGGGCCAGCGTCGTCGGCCTGACCGACTCCGCCGTGACCAGCGCCAAGCAGCTCGGGCAGGAAACCCGCAGCGAAATCCGCGAGGAAACCGGAACGCGTCCATAAAGGCGCGGCTTAGCGGCGATTTCGGCTGGACTTGCCGGGGCCCAGCTTCGAAACTGATCACAGATCAACAACCGGGACGACAGCGCTTGACCGAGACAGCCTCCGACGCCTCCCGCCCCGCCGACACCGCCGGGCGGGTCGAGGCCCTCAAAGCCGAGATCCTGAGGAAACTCACTTATTCGCTGGGCAAGAACGCCTCCGTCGCCCAGCCGCATGACTGGCTGACGGCCGGCATCCTCGCGGCGCGGGACCATGTCGTCGATGTCTGGCACCGCTCGACCCGCGAGAGCTACGAGACCGGCCGCAAGCGCGTCTATTATCTCTCGCTCGAATTCCTGATCGGCCGTTCGCTGGCGGACGCGCTCAACAATCTCGGGCTGACCGGGGCAATGGCGCAGGCGATGCGCGAACTCGGCGTCGACCTCGCCGCGATCGAAACGATCGAGCCCGATGCCGCGCTCGGCAATGGTGGCCTCGGCCGTCTCGCCGCCTGCTATCTCGAGGCGATGGCCTCGACCGGCGTGCCGGCGCTCGGCTACGGCATCCGCTACGATCACGGCCTGTTCAAGCAGCGCATCGATGGCGGCAAGCAGATCGAGGTGCCCGAGGACTGGCTCTCCTTCCGCAATCCCTGGGAATTCGAGCGCCGCGAGGCCTCCTACAAGATCGGTTTCGGCGGCTCGCTGACCGCGACGCAGAAGCCCGGCGAAGTCTTCTGGGAGCCGGAAGAGACCGTGTTCGCCGTCGCCTATGACACGCCGGTCGTCGGCTGGCGCGGCCGCGACGCCACGACGCTGCGTCTCTGGCGCGCGCGCGCCATGCACCCGCTCTCGCTCGACGCCTTCAACCAGGGCGACATCGTCGGTGCCGTCGCCGAGCGCAACCGCGCCGAGGCGATCTCCAAGGTGCTCTACCCCAACGATTCCACCCCGGCGGGGCAGGAATTGCGGCTGCGGCAGGAGTTTTTCTTCACCTCCGCCTCGCTGCAGGATCTGGTGCGCCGGCATTACCGGCAGTTCGGCCGCCTCGACAATCTCGCCGACAAGGTCGCGATTCAGCTCAACGACACCCATCCCTCGCTGGCCGTCGCCGAGCTGATGCGCCTGCTCGTCGACGAGCATGGCCTGCCCTGGGAGGAGGCCTGGACGATCACCAGCGCCACCATCTCCTACACCAACCATACGCTTCTGCCCGAGGCACTGGAAACCTGGCCGGTGGCGCTGATGGAGCGGTTGCTGCCGCGCCATATGCAGATCATCTTCGGCATCAACGCCCGCTTCCTGGAAGAGGTCCGGCGCTCCAGCGGCGGTGAAAATGTCGATCTCTCGACGATCTCGCTCATCGACGAGCATCACGGCCGGCGGGTGCGCATGGCCCACCTCGCCTTCGTCGGCTCGCACACGGTCAATGGTGTCTCGGCGCTTCATTCGAAGCTGATGGAGCAGACGGTCTTCGCGCCGCTGCACGCGATCTTCCCGGGCCGCATCACCAACGTCACCAACGGCATCACGCCGCGGCGCTGGCTCTTCGGCGCCAATCCCGGCCTGACGAAACTGCTGCAGGAGGTCTGCGGCGACGATCTGACCGACCGGATCGGCAATATCCGCCGCCTCGCCGCCCATACCGGCGACGCCGCGCTGCACCAGCGCCTCGCCGCCATCCGGCGCGAAAACAAGCTGAAGCTGGCGAAAATCATCAGGCAGGACACCGGCGTCACCGTCGATCCCGACGCGCTCTTCGACGTCCAGATCAAGCGCATCCACGAATACAAGCGCCAGTTGCTGAACATCCTCGAGACGATCGCGCTCTATGACGCGATCCGCTCCGAGCCCTATCGCGACTGGGCGCCACGGGTGAAGATCTTCGCCGGCAAGGCGGCTTCCAACTACGGCACCGCCAAGGCGATCATCAACCTGATCAACGATGTCGCCGTCGTCGTGAACAACGACATCACCACCCGCGACCGGCTCAAGGTCGTCTTCCTGCCGAACTACAATGTCAGCGCGGCCGAGGTCATCATCCCCGCCGCCGACGTCTCCGAGCAGATCTCGACCGCCGGGATGGAGGCGTCTGGCACCGGCAATATGAAGTTCGCCCTCAACGGCGCGATCACCATCGGGACGCTGGATGGGGCCAACATCGAGATCGGCGAGCGCGTCGGCGCCGACAACATCGTCATCTTCGGCATGACGGCCGAGGAGGTCGAGGCCGCCAAGCACAATCCCCGCCCGACGAGCGAGGTCATCGCCGCCACGCCGCATCTCGAAGGCGTGCTCGATGCGGTGGCGTCGGGCGCCTATTCGCCGCGCGAACGCGACCGCTATCTCGGCCTCGTCGAGGGGCTGCGCGCCAATGACTGGTTCATGGTGCTCAACGATTTCGAGAGCTACCGCCAGGCCCAGCGCCGCATCGATTCGCTCTGGGCCGACCAGGGGAAATGGTGGCGCATGTCCGTGACCAACACCGCCCATTGCGGCTGGTTCAGCGCCGACCGCGCCATCGGCGAATATGCCGAGCGGATCTGGCACGTGCCGACCTCGCCGGACACCACGGCCGGAGGCTGAGGCGGGTGCCGAGGCCTGCGCTGGTCGCCTGCCCGCTGCCCGCCCGCATGGGCGCCATTGCGGGCGAGGACGGCGTGACCTTCGCTGTCTTCTCCCGCCATGGCGAGCGGATCGACCTTTGCCTCTTCGACGAGACGGGCGAGGCCGAAATAGCCCGCCTGCCCCTGCCCTGCCGCAGCGGCGACATCCATCACGGCCTGCTGCCGGGCGCCGCCCCCGGCCTGCGCTATGCGCTGCGGGCGGATGGCCCCTGGCAGCCCGAGCGCGGCCACCGCTTCGACGCGACGAAGCTGCTGGTCGACCCCTACGCGACGCGGATCGACCGTCCCTTCCGCTGGGACCCGCGTCTGGCCGAGCATGGGACCGACACCGCCGATCTCGTGCCGCGCGGCATCGTCGGCGGCGCACAGCCTGAAGCCGCGAGAGCGCCGGAGCGCGCCCCGGCCTTCATCTACGAACTCGCGGTGAAGTCCTTCACGATGCGCCACACGGCAGTGCCGGAGCGCATTCGCGGCACGCTGGCCGCGCTCTGCGAGCCCGCCGTGATCGACCACATCCGCGGCCTCGGCGTCAGCCATGTCGAGCTGATGCCGGTCGCGGCCTGGATGGATGAGCGCCATCTGCCGTCGCTCGGCCTCGCCAATGCCTGGGGCTACAACCCCGTCAACTTCTTCGCGCTCGACCCGCGACTCGCTCCGGACGGCGCGGCCGACCTCGCAAGTCTCTGCGCGACCTATGCCCAGGCCGGTATCGGCATCATCCTCGACATCGTCCTGAACCACACTGCCGAGAGCGACGAGTTCGGCGCGACGATCAGCCTGCGCGGGCTCGACAACGCCGTCTATTACCGCCACGCCATGGAGGATCCCGGCCGGCTGATCAACGACACCGGCTGCGGCCACACGCTGGCGCTCGACCGCGCGCCGGTCGTCCGCATGGCGATGGACGCGCTGCGGCATTCGCGCCGCCTCGGCGTCGCCGGCTTCCGTTTCGATCTCGGCACGGTGATGGGCCGCTCGGAGACGGGCTACTCGCAGGATGCCCCGCTCTTCGCCGCGATCGGGCAGGACCCCGACCTCTCGCAAGCCATCCTGATCGCCGAGCCCTGGGACATCGGCCCCGGCGGCTACCGCCTCGGCGAATTCCCCGCGCCCTTTGCCGAATGGAACGGCCGCTACCGCGACGATGTCCGCCGCTTCTGGCGGGGCGATGCAGGGCTGGCTGGCGCAGTGGCGACGCGGCTTGCCGGCTCCGCCGATCTTTTCGCCGCCCGCCATCGCGGACCGCAGGCGAGCGTCAACTTCATCGCCGCCCATGACGGCTTCACCCTGGCCGACCTCGTCTCCCATGCGAGCAAGCACAACGAGGCCAATGGCGAGGGCAACCGCGACGGCGAGAACGAGAACCACAGCTGGAACAACGGGGCGGAAGGGCCCACCGGCGATCCCGCCATTCTGGCCGCCCGCGATCGCGACAGGCGCGCCTTGCTGGCGACGCTGTTCCTGTCGCGCGGCGTGCCGATGCTGACGGCCGGCGACGAGTTCGGCCGGACGCAGCACGGCAACAACAATGCCTATTGCCAGGACAACGCAGCCTTCTGGCTCGATTGGGAGGGAGCGAACCGCGACCTGGCGGCTTTCGTGGCCGAGCTCGCAATGGTGCGGGCCGAGCACCCGCTTTTGTCGGCCTCGACCTTTCTCACCGGGGCGGGGAATCCGCTGGACGCACGCTGGCTGAAACCCGACGGGACGCCGATCGCCGATGCGGAGTGGGACCGACTGGACGCGTTTGGCCTGCTGCTGAACGGCAACGGGAAAACCTTGCTCATCGCCGTCAATCGCAGCCGGAACGATGTTGCGCTCTCCCTGCCCGACGGGCCGTCTCAGCGATGGCAGCGCCTCCTCTGCTCGGCAATGGAGGGGAGCGACGATGTCTTACCGGCCCGCAGCGTCAGCCTGTTCGGCAGGTGTGCAGGCCGAGAGCCGTCCCCGCCGTAAGGCCGGTCAATGCATGCAGGACACGGCGAAGCAGAGATCAGCGCGCCATTCCGCAGCCCTGATCGTCAAGCTTCGTAAGGGGCGCCGGGCCACCGGCTTCGGCCCACGCCGAAGCCGGTGTAACGTCACATCAGCACGATCAGCGAGCGGGGCGACAGGGTCAGCTCGGCATCGGCCTTGAGCCCCTTGCGACCTTCGTCCGAGCTCGGACCCGTGTCAGTGTCGAGAACCACCGACCACGACCCCTTTTTTACCCGCGGCGGAATCTTGAAGGGAACATCGCCGTCGAAGGCGTTGAAAAGAATCAAGGCTTCGTCCCCGCCCTGCTCGACGTCTGGCATGTGCATCAGCAGGCCGATGGCGAGCACGCCCTCGTCGTCCCAATGCTCTTCCTGCTGGTCGCCGCCGGCGGGATTGACCCAGCGCAGCAGGCAGCCGTCACGGAAGGAGGCGCGCCGGAAGATCGGGTGGTCGGCCCGCAGCTGCGTCACACGCTGGACGAAGCGGGTCAGAGCATGGTCGCGCTCGGTCAGCTCCTCCCAGCGCATCCAGGCAATCTCGTTGTCCTGGCAATAGACGTTGTTGTTGCCGCGGTTCGAGTGGCCGTGCTCGTCGCCCGCCAGCAGCATCGGCGTGCCGTGCGAGAGCAGAAGCGTCGCGAGCAGGTTGCGCTTCTGACGCTCGCGCGCCGCGATGATGCCCTCATCCTCGGTTGGGCCCTCGACGCCGAAATTGAAGGACAGGTTGTGGCCGTGGCCGTCATTGTTGTCCTCGCCATTCGCCTCGTTGTGCTTCTCGTTGTAGGAGACGAGATCGTTGAGCGTGAAGCCGTCATGGGCGGTCAGGAAGTTGACGCCCGCCCAGGGCCGGCGCCCGCGCAGATCGTAGATGTCGCCCGAGCCGGTGATGCGCGCGGCGAGATCGCGGATGATGCCGGGTTCGCCCTTCCAATAGGCGCGGGTGGTGTCGCGATACTTGTCGTTCCACTCGCCCCAGCCGGGCGGGAAGCCGCCGACCTGATAGCCGCCCGGACCGATGTCCCAGGGCTCGCCGACGAGCTTCACCTTGCGCAGGACCGGGTCCTGGCCGATCGCGTCGAAGAATCCGCCGCGCTGGTCGAAGCCATGCGGCTCGCGCCCGAGAATGGTGCCGAGATCGAAGCGGAATCCGTCGACCTCCATGACCTCGACCCAGTAGCGCAGCGAATCCAGGATCATCTGCAGCACGCGCGGATGGCTCGTGTTGACCGTGTTCCCGGTGCCGGTGTCGTTGATGTAGAAGCGCGGCTCGTCCGGCATCGTCCGGTAATAGGCGAAGTTGTCGATGCCCTTGAAGGAGAGCGTCGGCCCCATCTCATTGCCTTCGGCCGTGTGGTTGTAGACCACGTCGAGGATGACCTCGAGCCCGGCATCGTGGAACTTGCGGACCATGTCGCGGAAGGAGGCGAGATGCGCCTTGCCTTCGTAGCGCTGCATCGGCGCGAAGAAGCCGATCGTGTTGTAGCCCCAGTAGTTCGTCAGATTCTTGGCGGCGAGGTGATGGTCGTCGAGATAGGCATGCACCGGCAGGAGCTCGACCGAGGTGACGCCGAGGCTCTTGATGTAATCCACGACCGCCTTCTCGCCGAGCCCGTCGAAGGTGCCGCGAAGATCCTCCGGCACCGCCGGATGCAGCTTGGTGAAGCCGCGCACATGGGTCTCGTAGAAGATCGTCCGGTCCCAGGGGATGACGGGACGCGCCGGCGGATTGGGATCGGCGCGCCAGTCGCAGACCACGCATTTGGGCATGAAGGGCGCGCTGTCGAGCTCGCTGAAGGTCAGATCCTTCTCGCGCTCGGCATCGACGACATAGCCGTAATGGGCGTCGTTCCAGTCGACTGAACCGGCATATTCTTTCGCGTAAGGGTCGAGCAGGAGCTTGTTCGGGTTGAAGCGATGCCCCTCTTCCGGCGCGAAGCGGCCGTGGACGCGATAGCCGTAGCGCTGCCCGGGCTTCACCCCGGGCAGATAGCCGTGCCAGATCTCGTTGGTGTATTCCGGCAGCGTGATCCGCGCCGTCTCGGTCTCGCCGCTCTCGTCGAAGAAGCACAGTTCCACGCGTTCGGCATGGGCCGAGAAGATCGCGAAATTGGTGCCCTCGCCGTCATGGACGGCTCCCAGATCGGTGCTGTCGCCCGCTTGGACGTCGAATTGCGTGGCCTTGCCGTCGGACATGGGATCCCCTGAACGGATCAGGCCGGACGGGCGCCGGCGGCATCATGCCGCGTTCTCCCCGTCACATCTTCGTCGCGAGCCTGCCGCAGACCGGTCAACGTGACCGGGCGTCGGGCGGTTCCGGCAGCCGGCCCCGAATTTGCATGAAATTTTTGCAGTGCACCGAGGAACATTGCACCGCCGAACGGGTTGGGGATCACAGCTGCCTGGGGGATGCGGAATGGCCGAGACGCTGAAGGAACCCGGGACCGACGGCGGGCCCTCGACCTCGGGTCATGCGCTGACCTACGCCCCAGTCGTCAAAGACGGGCTGTCGGAAGCTACGGCCCGTCTTCCCGGCTCGACCAAGCTGCTTTTCGTCACCTCCGAAATGGGCGACTTCATCAAGGCCGGCGGCCTCGGCGAAGTCTCGATGGCTCTGCCGCGACAATTGCGCAGCCTTTGCGACGTCCGCGTGCTGCTTCCCGGCTTCCGCCAGGTCCGCTCAGCCAGCCCGGCCATGGACATCGTCCGCGCGATGCCGCGCACGGCGGGCCTGCCGCCCTGGTCGCTCGGACGCTTCAGGACCGCTGACGGCCTGACCATCTATGCGGTGCTCTGCGACGAACTCTACGACCGCGAGGGCTCGCCCTACGGCCCCCATTCCGGCGGCGACTTTCCCGACAACGACATCCGCTTCGCGCGCCTGTCGCTGGCGGCAGCCGAGATCGCGGCCGGCGAGGCCGACCCGAACTGGAAGCCTGACGTCGTTCACGTCAACGACTGGCCTTCCGCTCTGGCGCCCGGCTACATGCGCTGGAAGGGCCTCGCCACCCCCTCGATCCTGACGATCCACAACCTCGCCTATCAGGGGCTGTACCAGCCGAGCCGAATGGCGGCGCTGGGCATCCCCGACCTCGCCTTCTCGGTGAATGGCGCCGAGTTCCACGGCAAGATCTCCTTCCTCAAGGGCGGGATCTACTACAGCTCCCATGTCACCACCGTCAGCGAGACCTATGCCCGGGAGATCACCAGCGCCGAGCATGGCTGCGGCCTGGATGGCCTGCTGCGGCTGCGCATGGACGAAGGGCGGCTGACCGGTATCGTCAACGGCATCGATGACAGCTGGACCTCGCCGCTCGCCGACGCCACCCGCGGCATCCGCCAGTGGAAGCGCCGCAGCGCCGCCGACATCCGCAAGACCTTCGAGCTGCCGCCCTCGCGTGGGCCGTTGTTCTCGATCATCTCGCGCCTCGTCCACCAGAAGGGGATCGATCTTTCGATCGAGGCGGCCGAGACCATCATTGGCAATGGCGGCCAGCTCGTCGTCACCGGCCGCGGCGAGCCGCGGCTGGAGGACGCGATCGAGCGCCTCGCCCGCCGCCACCCGCAGGCCGTCGCGGCACGGATCGGCTTCGACGATGCGGAGGCGCGACGCATCTTTGCCGCCAGCGACTTCCTGCTGATGCCCTCGCGCTTCGAGCCCTGCGGGCTCAGCCAGATGTATGCCCAGCGCTCCGGCGCCCTGCCCATCGCCTATCGCACCGGCGGGCTGGTGGACACGATCGAGGACGGGCGCTCCGGCTTCCTGTTCTCCTCGCTGACCGGCGCGGGGCTGGCTTCGGCCGTCACGCGGGCCTTCGACGCCTTCCGTTCGAAGGCCGCCTTCCTGCAAATGCGCCAGCACGCCATGGCCAAGCGCTTCGACTGGGGCGGCCCCACCAGCCGCTATGCTGACGTCTATGCAAGGGCTCTGGCCAGCTGAGAGCGGCCGGCGCAATCGTTTCACGATCGTCGGAGCACAGCCGACCGTTGCGGCGACCGGCCGGATCACCCGTTGTTGGACTGCATCGGCGGCCCATCGCCGCTCTGGGCCGACCGCGCCCAACGACGAAAGCCGGCCCGTCGTGAGACGGCCGGCTTTGGAGCGTTGTGCTCCCGAATCTTAGGTCTTCGACGTCGAGGGCTTGGCCTTGGTCGAAGCCGCCTTGGCCGGGCTCTTGGGAGAGGCTTTGGCGGGCTCAGCCTCGGCCGCCCTGTCGGCGCTAGCCTTGCCCTTGGCAGGAGCGGCCGCTTTCGCTGCCGTTTTGGCCGATCCCGACCCCGCGGCCGAACTTTTGCCCGGTGCCTTGGCCTTGGCGCCTGCATCCTTGCCGCAGCTGGCGACGACCCGCTCCTCGGCCATCCGCCAGTGCTGGGCGTCGCGGCCCTGCGGTTTGCCTTCCGCCTCCCAGATGGCGTAGGCCACGTCGCGGATGGTCTGCTCCCGGCTCATTCGGCATCCTCCCTCTGAAATGCCAGCATTGCAGTGCGACAACCGTGCCGGCTGCCGATGGTTCCCTGCCCTTGGAGCGCGACGGGAATCGCCGGAGAATGCAGGCCGTAGCGCGGAACGCGGGCGGGCTTCGCTGCGTTGCATCATCGACGATTCCCCGCCGCGGGTGGAGTCGCATTCGCGATGGAGCCCGACCGGATGACGCGCCCGATGCCGCCCAGACTGCCCAGCCTTCCGGCGCGCGACATCGAACAGCTGAAACAAGGCCGCCATCCCGATCCCTTCGCCATTCTCGGCCGGCACCGTCACGACGAGATCGATCTGGTCCGCACCTTCCTGCCTGGCGCGAATTATGTCGAGCTGATCGTGGATGAGGGCGGTCAGCGCCGGGCGCTGCCGATGGTCGGACAGGGCGACGGCCTGTTCGAGGCGGCGCTGCCGCAGGGCGCGCCCTATCGCATTCGCGCCGCCTGGCCGGGCGGCATCACCGAGACGGCCGACCCTTACAGCTTCGGATTGCTGCTCTCCGACGACGATCTTTATCTCGCCGCCGAGGGGCGCCATTTCGACCTCGCGACGCGCCTCGGCGCCAATCTACGCGAGATCGACGGCGTCGCCGGCGTACTCTTCGCCGTCTGGGCGCCCAATGCCGCCCATGTCGCGGTCGTCGGTGATTTCAACGGCTGGAACGCAACCCGCCACCCCATGCGCCGCCGCCTCGGCGCCGGGATCTGGGAACTCTTCATCCCGGGCGTCGAAGCCGGCGCCGTCTACAAATATGCGCTGATCTCCGGCTCGGGCGAGGCGCTGCCCTGGAAGGCCGATCCGCTCGCCCGGCGCACCGAACTGCCTCCGCGCACCGGCTCCGTCGTCGCCGAAGCACCGGCCTTCGCCTGGACGGATTCCGACTGGCTAAAGGCGCGCGAAACCGTCGACCCCATGACGGCGCCGATGACGACCTACGAGGTCCATGTCGGCTCCTGGCTTCGCACCGAATGGGGCCAGATGGGCTCCTGGGACGAGGCGAGCGAGCGCCTGATCCCCTATCTCCAGCATATGGGCTTCAGCCATGTCGAACTGATGCCGATCACCGAGCATCCCTTCGGCGGGTCGTGGGGCTACCAGCCGCTTGCCCTCTTCGCGCCAACGGCGCGTCTGGGGGCCCCCGAATCCTTCGCCCGCTTCGTCGACCGCTGCCACGCCGCCGGCATCGGCGTGATCCTCGACTGGGTCCCGGCGCATTTCCCTTCCGACGAGCACGGCCTCGCCCGCTTCGACGGCACGGCGCTCTACGAGCACGAGGATCCGCGTCAGGGCTTCCACATCGACTGGAACACGCTGATCTACAATGTCGGGCGCAGCGAGGTCCGCGGCTTCCTGATCGCGTCCGCCCTGTTCTGGATCGAGACCTTCCATCTCGACGGTCTGCGCGTCGATGCGGTCGCCTCGATGCTTTACCGCGACTACAGCCGCAAGCCGGGCGAATGGGTGCCAAACCATCTCGGCGGCCGCGAGAATCTGGAAGCCGTCGGCTTCTTCCAGGAGCTCAACACGCTGGTCGGCGCGCGTGGTCGTGGCGCCGTCACCATCGCCGAGGAATCGACCGCCTGGCCGGGCGTGACGCGGCCGGTTCATCACGGCGGGCTGGGCTTCCACTTCAAATGGAACATGGGCTGGATGCACGACACGCTGCGCTACATCGCGCACGACCCCGTCCATCGCGGCTATCACGGCGACGACGTCACCTTCGGCCTCGTCTATGCGTTCTCCGAGAACTTCGTGCTGCCGATCTCCCATGACGAGGTCGTGCACGGCAAGGGCTCGCTGATCTCGCGCATGCCCGGCGACGACTGGCAGCGCTTCGCGAATCTGCGGCTCTATTTCGCGATGATGTGGACCCATCCGGGGAAGAAACTGCTGTTCATGGGCTGCGAGTTCGGCGCCGACGACGAATGGTCCGTCGACGCGCCCTTCCCCTGGCCTCACCCCTATGACGAGCGCCGGCAGGGCGCCTCGCGCCTGGTGCGGGATCTCAACGCCCTCTACCGCGCCACGCCGGCCCTGCACCGGCTCGACCACAGGCCCGAGGGTTTCGCCTGGATCGTCGCCAACGACAGCACCAATGCCGTCTTCGCCTTCAGCCGCGCCAGCCGTCCGGGAGCCGCCGAGGTTCTGGTCGTCGCCAACATGACGCCGGTGCCCCGGCACGACTATCGCATCGGCGTCGCGCATGCCGGTCTTTGGCGGGAGCGGCTCAACAGCGATGCGGAGGTCTATGGCGGCTCCAGCCTCGGCAATGGCGGTGCGGTCGCGACGCAGGCCGTTGCAGCCCATGGCAGCGCCCAGAGCCTGTCGCTGACGCTGCCGCCACTCGGCCTGCTCGTTCTGGAACACGACGCGTCGGCGGCTCCGCCCGCCCTGCCCCCGCCTGGCGAGGCATGATGATCCGCCGCCCTGCCGCCACCCCGACCTGACCGAACCTGCAAGCGGAGCCCCGCATGAGCGACGACATTCTCCGCCAGCTCGCCGTCAAGGCCGGGATCGCCCCGCGCTGGACCGAGCAGAACGGGGCGGAGCGCGAGGTCTCGGCCGAGAGCCTGCGCTTCATCCTGAAGGCGCTCGGCCTGCCAGCCGGCACCGACGCCGATCTGCGGCAGTCGCTCGCCACCGTCGAGGCCGGGGCGAACCTCTCCGCCCAGTCCCGCTTCACCACGGCCCGCACCGGGCAGACCGTCGTGCTGCCGGTCGCCGCCCAGGCGAGAAGCCCGGTGGAACTGACGCTCGACGGCGGCACCCGCCGCACCGTGCGTTCCGAGGAAGGCTATGACGGCTCGCTGACACTGCCGGCCTTCGACCGGCCCGGCTATCACACGGTCCATCGCGACGATGGCGATTTTATCATCGCGACGGCGCCCGAACGCTGCATCACCTTCGCCGATCTGAACGGCGGGCGGGCCGGCTTCGGCCTCGCCGCCCAGATCTATTCCCTTCGCTCGCCGCAGGACGGTGGCATCGGCAACTTCGCCGGTGTCGCGGCGCTGGCGAGAAAGGCTGCGGCGCACGGAGCCGATGCGCTGGCGATCAGCCCGGTCCACGCGCTCTACGGTGCCTCGCCCGAGCATTTCAGCCCCTATTCGCCCTCGACCCGCCTCTTCTACAACCCGCTCCACGCCGATCCCACCGCCGTGCTGCCCGAGGCGCTGCTGCGCGAGGTGATCGCGCGCGAAGGCCTGGGCGAGGAGATGGACCGGCTCGCGACGCTGCGCCAGATCGACTGGCCGGCCGCGACAATCCTGCGCCAGCGGCTGCTTCGCGCGCTGTTCGAGGCCCTGCGCGCACCCGACGGCAGCGGCGGCCAGGCCCGTGCGGCGCTGGATCGGGCCCTGGCGGAGGCCACGCCGCTGCTGCGCTCCCACGCCGTCTTCGAGGTGCTGCACGCCGCCCAGCTGCGCCGGGATCCGCGGGCCTGGAGCTGGCGCTCCTGGGAGGCCCCGTTCCGCGACCCCGACGGTCCGGCCGTCGCGGCCTTTGCGGCCGAGCACGCAACCGAAGTCGAATATCAGATATTCCTGCAATGGCTCACCGCCTGCTCCTATGGCGCCGCCCAGAGCGCCTGTCGCGAGGCGGGCATGAAGGTCGGTCTGATCGCCGATCTCGCCATCGGCATGGACGCATCGGGCAGCCATGCCTGGAGCCGCCAGCACGAGGTGCTCGGCGGGCTCAGCGTCGGCGCCCCGCCCGACTACTACTCGGCCGAAGGACAGAGCTGGGGCCTGACGACCTTCTCGCCGCGCGGTCTGGCAGCCAGCGGCTTCGCGCCCTTCATCGAGACGCTGCGGGCGAGCCTGCGCCATGTCGGCGGTATCCGCATCGACCATGTCATGGGGCTCAGCCGGCTCTGGCTGGTGCCGGAAGGGGCGTCTGCGCTGGACGGCGCCTATGTCGCCTTCCCCTCCGAGACACTGTTCCGGCTCGTCGCGCTCGAATCCTGGCGCCATGGCGCCATCGTCATCGGCGAGGATCTCGGCACCCTCCCCGACGGCTTCCGCGACGATCTGCGCCGCCAGGGCGTGGCCGGGCTGCGTGTGCTGCGCTTCGAGAGAACGGATCACGGCTACATTGCCCCCGAGCATTGGGATGCCGGTGCTGCGGCTCTCACGACAACCCATGACCTCGTCCCCACCGCCGGCTGGTGGGCCGGCAGCGATCTCGAGCCGACGGAGGACGGCGTTGATCACGAGGGCATCCGCGCCTGGGACCGTGGCGTGCTCTGGGGCGCCTTCGAGCAGGCCGGCGTCGCCGAGGGCGAACGCCCGGCGCCGGAGGACACCGACCCTGTCGTCGATGCCGCGATCCGCTTCATCGCCCGCACGCCCTGTACGTTGAAGCTGCTGCCGATCGAGGATGCGCTCGGCATCCGCACCCAGCCCAATGTGCCGGGCACCACGACCGAAAAGCCGAACTGGCGCCATCGGCTCGATGGCGAGGCGGGGTCGCTGCTGGACGACGAGCGCGTGAAACGGCGCCTGGCCGATCTCGGGCCACCGCGTCCGGAGGGCTGAAGACCCTCAGGCGGCCCGGCTCTCGACGATGCCGGCGATCGCCTCGAGCAGGCGGGTGTCGTCGCCCGCCAACCCCTCCATCGCCGCCATGCGCTGGATCACGGTCGCGGCCACCGCCTCCTCAACCGTGTCCTCGGCATAGGCGTAGAAGATCGTCGCGTGCTGGCCGTCGCGATGGCAGCGCCCCTCGATCTGCTGCAGCTGGATCGCGCTGTGGCGCATGTCGTGAATGACGAGCGAGCGCTCGCGCTCGCCGCCCGGCATCTCGCCACGGTGCAGCGAGATCGACTCCGTCACGGTGAAGATCACCGCGTCGAGCTGCCCGGTCTGGAAGGCGATCCGCGTGTCCTCGTTCTGGAGGCCCGAGCGCTCGCCATTGATCTCGCCGACGCGCCAGCCGCGCCCGCGCAGCGCGTCGGCCAGCATCGCGCTGGTCTCGAGGAAGGCAACGGAGACTGCGACCTGCTCGTCATTGCCGAGCAGATCGTCGCAGAAATCCACCGTGCCTTGGATGCGCAGCAGGCTCGCCTTCTGGCGGAATCGCAGATCGGCCGCCCAGCCCTGCGGTTTGCGCGTCGACCCGCCGGCGAGGCCGAGTTCCTTGCGGAACTCCCGCCAGGTCGCCTCGTAGAGCTTGCGTGCGGCGGCATCCAGCGCGACCGGGGCGAGCTCGCGCTGCACCTCCGGCCAGCCTGCGATCTCCTCCGGCCGCCGACGCAGCCCGATCGCCCGCGGGCCGCGATAGAGCAGCGCCGCCATCCGGGCCCGGTCGGCCTCGTTGGGCTCCCAGCTCCAGTTCTTCCAGCGGCCCCTCGCCTTGCCCATCTTCAGCCGCTTCATCAGCTGGCGGAACCCGTCGAGATCCGCGCTCGGCATGTCGGCGGCGCGCGCCAGCAGCGGCCCGAGATAGGACAGCTCGTGCGGCGACTGCCCGGCGGTCGCACTCATGTAGATGGTGAAGGAGGCGGCGGCCGCCATCTGCCGGCAGACCAGCCCCTGCTGCGAGTTGGGATTGCGGATGCGGTGCGCCTCGTCGATCACGACCAGCGGCCAGATTCGTTTGGGCACGCCGAGCTTGGCCAGCTCGTTGTTCTTCGCCCGCACCGAGCGCTTCTTCGAATCCGGCGGCGGCGCCAGCAGCGACTTCGTCTTCTCGAAATTCATCAGCGTGACGCGTTTCGGCGGCAGGCCAGACAGCGCCATGGTGCGCCGCCATTGCGGGATCGCGCCCTTGGGGCAGATCACCAGGATCTCGTCCTCCGGCATGGCCGAGAGCGCGAGCCAGGCCGAGAGCGTCTTGCCGAGTCCCGTGAGGTCGCCGAGCAGGAAACCGGGCGCTCCGCCTGCGCGCGCCGCGAGGATCGCCGCGCAGGCGACGCGCTGATGCTCATGTGGCACCATCGGCCGCTCCGCGTCCGTCATAGGGCGCACAGCCGTCGCGCGCCATCGCCGGTGGCCGATTCTTGCATGGCTATGGCAATATCAACGCCCGGCGCCCCCGGCAACGGGATCGCCTTCCTCCGACGCCCCCAGACAGCGAGCTTCCATGACCCGCGCCCAAGCCATCGCGCATGCGCAAGACTATTTCGACACCGGCGCTTTCAAGAGTGACCTCGGCCGTCTCATCGCGATGCCCACCGAAAGCCAGAACCCGGACCGGGCGCCCGTCCTGACGGAGTATCTCGAGCGCGAGATGCGCCCGCTCTTCGAGGGGCTGGGCTTCGAATGCCGCATCCTGCACCACCCCAAGGCCAAGGGCCCCTTCCTCTTCGCCCAGCGCATCGAGGGTGAGAGCCTGCCGACGATCTTCGGCTACGGCCATGGCGACGTCATCCGCGGGCTCGACGCGCAGTGGAGCGAAGGCCTCTCGCCCTGGACCCTGACCGAGCGCGACGGCCGCTGGTATGGCCGCGGCGTCGTCGACAACAAGGGCCAGCATGTCATCAACATCAATGCCTTGCGCGCCGTTCTTGAATCGCGCGGCAAGCTCGGCTTCAACGCCAAATACCTGATCGAGATGGGCGAGGAATCCGGGTCGCCGGGCCTGCGCGAGCTCTGCGCCGACGAGGCCGAGCTGTTCCGGGCGGATGTGCTGGTGGCCTCGGACGGGCCGCGGCTGAATGCCGAGCGGCCCACCGTCTTCCTCGGCGCGCGCGGCGTCATCACCTTCGACCTCTCGATCGTGGCGCGCGAAGGCGGGCATCACTCGGGCAACTGGGGTGGCATCCTCTCCGACCCGGCGATCCAGCTCGCCCACGCCATCGCCTCGATCACCTCCCCGACCGGCCAGATCCGCATCCATGAATGGGTGCCGAAGGAGCTGCCGCGCGCCGTGCGCGAGGCGGTGTCGGATTGTGTCATCGACGGCGGACCCGACGGCCCGGTGATCGATCCGGGCTGGGGCGAGCCCGATCTGTCGCCGGCCGAGCAGGTCTTCGGCTGGTGCTCCTTCGACGTGCTGGCGATGAAGTCAGGCGTGCCGGAAACGCCGGTCAACGCCGTGCCGCCAAGCGCCTGGGCGCGCTGCGCGCTGCGCTTCGTCGTCGGCATCGATCCTAAGGACGTCGTGCCGGCGCTGCGCCGCCATCTCGACCGCCACGGCTTCAAGATGGTCGAGATCATCATGCCCGGCGCGGAGCGGTTCGGCGCGACGCGGCTCGACCCCGAGGATGACTGGGTGCGCTTCACCCTCGCCTCGATCGCACGCAGCACGAACAAGAAGCCGGCCCTGCTGCCCAATCTCGGCGGCTCGCTGCCGAACGACATCTTCGCCGAGGTTCTGGGGCTGAAGACGATCTGGGTGCCGCATTCCTATCCCGGTTGCTCGCAGCATGCGCCCGATGAGCACGTGCCCGTCGAGCTTGCGCGCGAGGCGCTCGGCCTGATGGCGGGGCTCTACTGGGACATCGGGTCCGGCGAAGCGCCGCCCGTCTGAGGCCTACTCCAGCGGCTGTCGCGGATCCCGGTCCGGCGGCATGTCGTAAGGCGTGGCGGGCGGGGCTTCCGGCGGCGCGTTCGGCGGCAGTTCCGGCGGCGGCTCGGTCGGAATGCCCAGCGGCGCCTCGTCGGGCGGCATCTCGACTGGCGGCGCCGGCGGCACCTCGCCCGGCGTCAGCGGCGGGGCCTCCGGCGGCGGCGTCGGGATGGCGGGCGTACTGCCCGGATCGGCCTGGGCCTGCAGATCGTTCATGCGCAACTCCTCGCTTCGCGAGGCAACGCGCCAGCCGCCATTTCGTTCGCGCAAATGAAAACGACGCCGGCTCACGCCGGCGTCGTTCGATTGTCTGGGCTGCGGTCGCCGCTACTTGAAGGAGGGCGGCGCGGTGAGGTCGAAGGCCGGCAATCCGCCACCGCCAGGCCCGCCGATGCCGGGGATCTGGATCGAGTCGAACTGCTTGTCGATCGCCTTCTGGTCGAGCTGCACGGCCGATGCCTTGTAGTGCATCACCATCTGCGGGAAGGTCACGACCAGCGCCACCATGATGCACTGGATCACCACGAAGGGCACCGCCCCCCAGTAGATCTGGCCGGTGGTGACCGGCTCCATCATCGTGCCGGTGACCTTGTCGCGATAGCGGTCCTTCGGCGCCACCGATCTCAGGAAGAACAGCGCGAAGCCGAACGGCGGGTGCATGAACGAGGTCTGCATGTTCACGCCGAGGATGACGCCGAACCAGATCAGGTCGATGCCGAGCTTTTCGGCAGCCGGCCCGAGCAGCGGGACGATGATGAAGGCGAGCTCGAAGAAATCGAGGAAGAACGCCAGCAGGAACACCATCACGTTGACGACGATCAGGAAGCCCGTCGCGCCGCCCGGCAGGCCGACCAGCAGATGCTCGACCCAGAGATGGCCGTTCACGCCGTAGAAGGTCAACGAGAAGACGCGCGCGCCGACCAGAATGAAGAGCACGAAGGCCGAGAGCTTGGCCGTCGATTCCGTCGCCTGCTTCAGCAGGTCGAAGGTCATGCGCTTCTTGCCATAGGCGAGCAGGATCGCTCCCGCCGCGCCCATAGCGCCGCCCTCGGTCGGCGTCGCGACGCCGATGAAGATCGTGCCGAGCACCAGGAAGATCAGCGCCAGCGGCGGCACCATCACGAAGATCACCTGCTCGGTCATCCGCGAGAGCAGGTTCAGCCCGAGCAGCTTGTTGATGATCGCGATCACGAAGGAGATGCCGACCGCGATCGACATCGTCAGGATGACGAAATCGGCGCCCGCCTGGACCTTCGTGAAGGTCTTCATGATCGCGTAGGCCGCGCCGAAGGCGATGATCGTGATCACCAGTAGCGAGCGCCGGCGGGTCTGGCCGTCGGCATCGCGCAGCGTCTGCGCCTCCGCCGGCAGGCCGGGCGCGCGGTTGGGATAGATCATCGTGACCAGGAACACGTACCCGGCATACATCGCCGACAGCACGAGGCCCGGGATGAAGGCGCCCTCATACATGTCGCCGACCGAGCGGCCGAGCTGGTCGGCCAGCACGATCAGGACGAGCGAGGGCGGGATGATCTGCGCCAGCGTGCCGGACGCCGCGATGACGCCGGTGGCGAGGCGCCGGTCATAGCCGTAGCGCAGCATGATCGGCAGCGAGATCAGGCCCATCGAAATGACCGAGGCCGCGACGACGCCGGTGGTGGCCGCGAGCAGCGCGCCGACGAAGATGACCGCATAGGCGAGACCGCCGCGGATCGGCCCGAAGAGCTGGCCGATCGTGTCCAGCAGATCCTCCGCCATGCCCGAGCGCTCGAGGATGAGGCCCATGAAGGTGAAGAACGGGATCGCCAGCAGCACGTCGTTGTTCATCGTGCCGTAGATGCGCTCCGGCATCGCCTGCAGGAAGTTCTCCTGGAACAGGCCGAGTTCGATGCCGACGATCGCGAAGAGCAGGCCGTTGGCGGCCAGCGCGAAGGCCACCGGATAGCCGAGCAGCAGGAACACGACGAGCGCGGCGAACATCACCGGCGCCATGTTGACGCGCAGGAAGTCGCCGAGGCCGGCGGCATGGGCCTCGCCCGTATGCAGGCCGAGGAAGGCGACGAGGGAAAGCGCCAGCAGCAGGCCGGTAGCGCGGGAGAGACGGGAAACGGTCATGGTGGCGATCCGGCGGTCGTTCGGGTTGCTCACGAGGCCACCCCTTGCTGCTTGGCCTGCTCCAGAAGGCGGTGCGCCTCGGCTTCGGCCGCGGCGGCATGGCCGCGCAGCGTCTCGTCATCCTCGAGATGGCCGCGCATGATCGCGACCTGCTTGATGATCTCGGAGACGCCCTGGATCGCCAGCATCACGAAGCCGATGACGACGAGCCCCTTGGCCGGCCACTGCGCCAGACCGCCGGCCGAGAGCGACTGCTCGTTGATGGCGTAGGAGCGGACGAAGAACGGCCAGGAATGGTAGATCATCAGGATACAGAACGGCATCAGGAACAGCGTGTGGCCGATGAGGTCGATCCAGCGCTGCACGCTCTTGGGCAGCAGGCCGTTCACGATGTCGATGCGGATGTGCTCCTTCACCTTCAGCGTCCAGGCCGCGCACATCAGGAACACAGCGCCGAACAGCATCCATTGCAGCTCGAGCCAGGCATTCGACGAAACGTTGAAGGCCTTTCGGATGATGGCGTTGACGGCAGCCACCAGCACGGCGACGAGGATCAGCCAGGCGATTTTCTTGCCGATCTGCTCGTTGATGGTGTCGATGACACGGCTGAGCTGGAGTAGTCCCTTCACGTCGGTGCTCCCAATTCCCGTGCGGCGCCTTGTTCTGCAAGCAGGCCCCGTCCGCGTTTCGGTTATAGGAAGGCCATGCAGCACACAAGCGCCGAGGCGGCTCCGTCCCACGGCGATCTGCCCTGATTTTCGGCATCATCTCGCCTGTCCTGGGCCTCCGACCGCGCTGTGGAACGGGCGACTGCCGCAGGCGTTTTCCGCAGGCCAGAAGCGAGGTTGCGGATGATGACGATGACGACGACGGCCATCCATCTCGAGGCGCGCGGCTTCGTGCCCAACAATCCGCGCCTGCCGCTCGTGCTCTACCAGGCCGCCTTCCCTGCCGATGCCGGGGATTTGGCGGCCGAGATGGAGAGACGCTTCGCCGAGAATGGCTGGCCGCCCCAATGGCGCGACGGCATCTATGATTTCGACCACTACCACACGCAGGGCCACGAGGTGCTGGGCATCGCCGCGGGCTCGGCCGAACTCGTCCTGGGTGGCGAGGGCGGGCGGCGGATCGAGGTGAGCGCGGGCGACGTGCTGCTGCTGCCGGCCGGCACCGGCCATCGCTGCGTGCGGCACTCCGACGATTTCCTGGTGGTCGGGGCCTATCCGCCGGGCCAGAGCGCGGACATCGTTCG
Organism: Allobosea massiliensis; assembly: GCF_042655245.1. Taxonomy (NCBI): domain Bacteria; kingdom Pseudomonadati; phylum Pseudomonadota; class Alphaproteobacteria; order Hyphomicrobiales; family Alloboseaceae; genus Allobosea; species Allobosea massiliensis. The sequence goes on from NZ_JBHSLU010000010.1 coordinate 101,670, forward strand.
CAAGGAGGCGACGCCGGCGATGCTGAAGCAGATCGCCGTGCTCAGCTTCCCGGCTTCCGACCCTGTCCAGGGCGCAGAGGCGCCGATCACGCGGCTCTGGGCGGACCAGATGCTGCGCAACCGCTGAGGCAGCGTTGCGTCCGGGTCGTCAGAGATGTCGGAGAAGGTTCGTGGTGGGTGATGTAGGGCTCGAACCTACGACCCGCTGATTAAGAGTCAGCTGCTCTACCAACTGAGCTAATCACCCATACGCCACGAAGCGTAAGCCGTTCCGCGGGCTGGCCGCGTTAGGCAGGCCGGCGATGTAGCAAAGCCCCCCGCCCCTGTCCACCCACCTGTGACAGAAATATGTGAGGCCCGCGGCGAGACCGCCGCGGGCGCTGCCGACGCGGTTAACGGGCGCCTCAGGCGGCCTTGCGGTTCAGCAGGTGATAGAGCGCGATGGCGCCGAAGGTCGCCGTGCCGATGCCGCCGAGCTCGAAGCCGAAGATCGGCAGCTTGAGATCGCCGGCGCCGAGAATCAGCGCGGTGGCCACCGTCAGCAGGTTCTTCGGCTCGGAGAAGTCGACCTTGCTCTCGACCCAGATGCGCCCGGCCGTCGCCGCGATCAGGCCGAAGACGACGATCGCGAGCCCGCCCAGCACCGCCACGGGGATCGTGCCGATCACCGCGCCGAATTTCGGCGAGAAGCCGAGCGCCAGCGCGATCATGCCGGCGGCGACGAAGACGAGCGTCGAATAGACCCGCGTCACCGCCATCACGCCCATGTTCTCGGCATAGGTGGTCACGCCGGTGCCGCCGCCCGATCCCGCGATCATGGTGGCGACGCCATCGGCGATGAAGCCCCGCCCGATCAGCGGATCGAGATTGCGCCCGGTCATCACCGCGATGCCCTTGATGTGGCCGAGATTCTCCGCGACCAGGATGATCGCGACCGGGGCGATCAGCGCGATCGCCCGCCCGTCAAAGACCGGCGCGACGAAGTTCGGCAGGCCGAACCAGGGCGCCGCTGCCACCCGCGCGAAATCGACCGGCGGGGCGCCGAAGCTCGACGCCGTCAGCGCATAGACGAGATAGGCGAGGAAGCCGCCGATCAGGATCGGCAGGCGCTGGGCGAGGCCGCGGCTGTAAACGGCGACGACCGCGACCGAGACCACGGTGAACAGCGCGATCCACTTCGTGTAGGGGCTGGCCGAGATCATGTTCATCGCGACTGCGGTCAGATTGAGACCGATCGCGGCCACGACCGCGCCGGTCACCACCGGCGGCAGCAGCCGCTCGATCCAGCCCGTTCCGACCGCCTGCACGATCACGCCGATCACGGCGTAGAGCGCACCGCAGGCGATGATGCCGCCGAGCGCCACGCCGATATTGGCGTTGGGTCCCGAGCCCGCATAGCCGGTCGCCGCGATCACCACGCCGATGAAAGCGAAGGACGAGCCGAGATAGCTCGGCAGCTGCCCGCGCGTGACGATGAAGAACAGCAGCGTCGCGACGCCCGAGAAGAAGATGGCGACGTTCGGATCGAACCCCATCAGGATCGGCGCCAGAGCGGTCGCACCGAACATGGCGACGACATGCTGCAGCCCGGCGATGAAGGTCTGCCCCACGGGCAGCCGCTCATCGGGCATCACTGCGCCCGAGGTCTTCAGGGTCCAGTTCGGGAAATAGCCGGCCATCGCCTTCGCTCCACGCAAGAGGGGCGGCCGCTGAGGGCGGCCGCCGATGCAGCGAAATGAAGGCAAGATGCGGGCCCGCGCCAGATCACGGCACGGTCATCCACTGGAATCGGACCCGTCCATGTCGGATACGCGCCGTCATCCCGGGCGGAGCGGAGCCGCCTCCGTCATAGTCTGGCTTGTCCCGACCATCCACGTCTTCGATTGTCGAGCCCCACGCCCAAGACGTGGATGCTCGCCACAAGGGCGAGCAGGACGAGGCAAGCGGATGCCGCGCCCCTACTCCGCCGCGGCCTGCGCGTGCAGGCGCGAGCCCTTGGCCATCAGCTTGTTGAGCGCGACGAGATAGGCCTTGGCAGAGGAGACCAGTGTGTCGGGATCGGCGCCGCGGCCGGTCACCGACGAGCCGTCATGGGTCAGCCGCACGGTGACCTCCGCCTGCGCGTCGGTGCCCTCGGTGACGGCATGGACGTCGTAGAGCTCCAGCGTCGCCTCATGCGGCACGATCGTCTTGATCGCGTTGAAGATCGCGTCGACCGGCCCGTTGCCCTCGACCTCCTCGGTGACGAAGCGGCCGTCGACGTCGAGCTTCATCGTCGCGCGCTGCGGTCCGCGCGTACCGGCCATCACCGTCAGCGAGACGAGCTTCACGCGGTCATGGGCCGAGGCCAGGTTCTCGTCGACCAGCGCCTCGATATCCTCGTCATAGACGTGCTTCTTGCGGTCGGCGAGCGCCTTGAAGCGGGTAAAGGCGTCCTCCATCTGGTTCTCTCCCAGATCGTAGCCCATCTCCTTCAGCTTCGAGCGGAAGGCGGCGCGGCCGGAATGCTTGCCCATCACCAGCGAGGTCTTGGTGACGCCGACCGAGGCCGGCGTCATGATCTCATAGGTGGTCTGGTTCTTCAGCATGCCGTCCTGGTGGATGCCGCTCTCATGGGCGAAGGCGTTCCGCCCGACGATCGCCTTGTTGTACTGCACCGGGAAGGCGCAGGCGCCGGAGACGGCCCGCGAGGTCTTCATCAGCAGCGTCGAGTCGATGCCGGTGTCGTAGGGCAGCACGTCGCCGCGCACGCGCAGCGCCATCACCACCTCTTCCAGCGCGGCGTTGCCGGCGCGCTCGCCGATGCCGTTGATCGTGCATTCGACCTGACGCGCACCGCCCTCGATGCCGGCGATCGAGTTGGCGACCGCGAGCCCCAGATCATTGTGGCAATGTACCGAGAAGATCGCCTTGTCGGCATTGGGCACGCGCTCGCGCACCTGCCGGAACATGGCGCGGTACTCGTCCGGCGTGGCGTAGCCGACGGTGTCGGGGAGGTTGATCGTGGTCGCGCCGGCGCGGATCGCCGCCTCCACCGCGCGGCAGAGATAGTCGATCGGGGTGCGGGTGGCGTCCATGGCCGACCACTCGACATCCTCGACCAGGTTGCGCGCCTGGGCGACGGTCCTGGTGATGATCTCCAGCACCTCCTCCTGCGACTTGCGCATCTGGTGCTCGAGATGGATCGGCGAGGTCGAGACGAAGGTGTGGATGCGCGGCTTGCCGGCATGGCGCACCGCCTCGCCGGCCCGCGCGATGTCGCCCGGGATGGCCCGCGCCAGGCCAGCGATGGTCGAGCGCTTGCTGCGCCGGGCGATCTCGGAGACCGCTTCGAAGTCGCCCTCGGAGGCAATCGGGAAGCCGGCCTCGATGATGTCGACGCCCATCGTGTCCAGCATTTCGGCGACCTCGAGCTTCTCCTCGAAGGTCATGGTCGCACCGGGGCACTGCTCGCCGTCGCGCAGCGTGGTGTCGAAGATCAGCACGCGCTCTTTCGAGGAAGCGGGCGTCGAAGCGCCGTGGCTGTGGGTCGGTTCGGTCATGGTCGTGATCCTGAAAGAGCTGGCGCCGCTCTCGTCGGATGCTGGCGCCTCAAATCGGAAGGGTCATTCTCGTCACTCCCCTGAGCGCCCAGGCATGCATGCCCGGCCGGCCCTCAGGGGCGGCTAAGGAGAAGAAGCAGACCGAGGCTGGAGACGGGACGCGCGCGCAGGCCCGCGATCCGCGCAGGGGCGCGGCCGAAAGGCGAAGCGGGGGCGAACGTCTGGGACAAGCGGAATCCTCGAAGACCGTGGAACGATGTAGCCGAAAACGGGAGCCGCGCGCAAGCATATGTCGCAGGCGCCTGCGGGATTGGGAGGCCGGCGGCGCTGCCCCTATCATCGGCGCCGTATGCGCAGGCCGGCGAGTCGGCGCGGCGGGGGATGCGGGCGATGCTAACTTACAATCGCTGGGCGATCGGGCTCGCCTTCTGCTTGTCGGGCCTCGCGGGCTATATCGACACGATCGGCTTCATCAGCCTCGGCGGCTTCTTCGTCTCCTTCATGAGCGGCAACACCACGCGGCTCGGCATCGAGCTCGCCGGGCTGAAGGGCGGCGGCATCGCCACCGCGGCGCTGATCCTCGTCCTCTTCGTCCTCGGCGTGATCTGCGGCTCGGTCGCCGGCCATTTCGGCGGGAGGCGGCGCAAATCGGCCGTCCTCTGGGTGGTGGCGCTGGCGCTCGCTGTCGCCGCGAGCCTCGACCAGATCGGCCTGAGCTTCGCCGGCGCCGCCATGCTCGCCTTCGCGATGGGCGCGGAGAACGGCGTCTTCCAGCGCGACGGCGAGGTCACCATCGCGCTCACCTACATGACCGGGACGCTGGTGAAGATGGGCCAGCGCATGGCGGGTGCCCTGCTCGGCGGGCCGAAACTCGCCTGGGTCCGCCATTTCCTGCTCTGGATCGGCCTGCTGACCGGCTGCATCAACGGCGCCGTCGCGCATTACCTCGTCGGCCAGGGCGCGGTCTGGCTGGCGGCGCTGGCGGCTGCGATCTTCGCGCTCGCTTTGCCCTTCCTGCCGCTGGACGATTGAGCGGGCCTTGGACCGTACTCTCACGCGTGGAGGTGGGGCTCGTTCCCTCCCCCCGCGTGCGGTGGGGAGGGTTAGGGTGGGGGGCCGAAAAGCTGGAGCCCTGTCTGTCATCGTTTCACCGAGCGGCGCTGCCCCCCACCCCGCCCCTCCCCACCGCAAGCGGGGGGAGGGAGAGGCAAACGTTGCGCTGTGGGTGCTGGGAAAGACCAATCGACATGAGATCGACCCACCACTTTGCCCGCCCGCGGGAATCGGTCATCCTCGCGGCGACCCGATGCCGGAGCCCGCCATGCGCGCCTTTGCCCTGCCCTTCGTCGCCCTCGCCTTCGGCCTCGCCGCCTGCCAGACCGCGACCGTCGCGACGCCCCCGGCCCCGCCGCCCGAGCAGGCCGGCGCCGGCGTCACGCCCAACACCTTCCGCATGCCCTCGGGGACGGGCTGCTCCGGCGAGGTCGAGCGCTTCCAGGCGGTGATCGACAACGATCTCGCCACCGGCCACACCACCAAGGGCGTGCACACGCGGGTCTCGGCCGAGATTTCGACGGCCCGCTCGACCTGCGCCGCCGGCAACGAGGGCGGCGCGATCGGCCAGATCCGCGCGACGAAGGCGCGGTTTGGGTATCCGGGGTAAAGCGCCTTCCCTTCTCCCCTCGGGGGAGAAGGTGGCAGCGCGAAGCGCTGACGGATGAGGGCAGTCATGCGCTGACCTGCCATCCGTCCCTCATCAGTCTGCTTCGCAGACACCTTCTCCCCCGAGGGGAGAAGGAATTTTCCCTAAGCCGCCAGCCCCCGCTTCTCCAGCAGCGCGTCCGGCGTCGGCAGCCGACCGCGGAACAGCCGGTAGGCTTCCGCTGCGTCGCGGGTGTCGCCGGCGGAATAGATGTAGCGCTTCAGCTTGCCCACCAGCTCCGGCGAAAACACGTCGCCGGTCTCCAGGAAGGCGTTGAAGGCGTCGGCGTCCATCACTTCCGACCAGAGATAGCTGTAATAGCCGGCCGAATAGCCGTCGCCCGAGAAGACATGGGTGAAATGCGGCGTGCGGTGGCGCATCACCATGCCCTCGGGCATGCCGAGCCGTGCCAGTTCCGCCTTTTCGAAGGCGAGCGCGTCGATCTCGCCGGGCTCCTCCAGCGAATGGAAGGCGAGGTCGACCAGCGCCGAAGAGGTGTATTCCACCGTGGCGCAGCCCTGGTTGAAGGTCTGGGCCCGCTTGATCGTCTCGATCAGCGCGTCAGGGATCGGCTCGCCCGTATCGGCATGCAGGCAATAGCGCTGCATCACCTCCTTGGTCAGGAACCAGTGCTCGTAGAGCTGCGAGGGCAGCTCGACGAAGTCGCGCGACACCGCCGTGCCGGCGAGCGAACCATAGGTCACGTCCGACAGCAGCCCGTGCAGGGCATGGCCGAATTCGTGGAACAGCGTGCGCGCATCGTCGATCGAGAGCAGCGCCGGCTTGCCCTCCGCCGGCTTGGCGAAATTGCAGACATTGACGATGATCGGGCGGACCTCGCCGCCGAGCTTGCGCTGGCCGCGGAAGGCGCTCATCCAGGCGCCCGAGCGCTTCGAGGGACGGGCGAAGTAGTCGCCGATGAACAGGCCGATATGGCGACCGGTCGCGCTCTCCGTCACCTCCCAGATCCGCACATCCGGATGATAGCCCGAAAGGTCAGTCCGCGCCGCAAAGGACAGGCCGAACAGCCGGCCGGCGACGTCGAAGGCGGCCGCAATGATCCGGTCGAGCTGGAGATAGGGCTTTAGCACGGCTTCATCGAGCGCATAGGTCTTCTGGCGGACCTTCTCGGCATAGTGGCGCCAGTCGGAGGGGCGGATCGGGCCGTTCTCACCTTCCGCCTGCGCCAACGCCGCGAGATCGGCCGCCTCTTGGGCCGCCCGCGCCTTGGCTGGCGTCCAGACCAGCTCGAGCAGCTCGCGGACATTCTCCGGCGTCTTCGCCATGGTGTCGTCGAGCTTGAAATGCGCGAAGGTCGCATAACCCAGAAGCTTCGCCTTCTGCGCCCGCAGCTTGACCATTTCGGCCACGATGGCGCGGTTGTCGCTGTCACCGCCGTTCTCGCCGCGCTTGCCCCAGGCGGCGAAGGCCTCCTCGCGCAGGTCGCGGCGCGTCGAGAAGGTCAGGAAGGGCTCGATCACCGAGCGCGACAGCGTCACCGCATGCTGGCCGGGATGGCCGCGATCCGCCGCCGCCCGCGCCATCGCGGCGAGCAGGAAGGGCGGCAGCCCGTCGAGCCCCGCCTTGTCTTCGATCATCAGGGCGTAGGAGGATTCGTCCTTCAGAACGTTCTGGCTGAACTGGGTGCCAAGCGCCGCCAGCCGCTCGTTGATCGCCGCCAGCCGCGCCTTGTCCTCCGCGCCGAGCTGCGCGCCCGAGCGGATGAAGCCGCGATGCGTCCGCTCCAGCAGCCGCGCCTGTTCGGAATCGAGGCCGAGCGCCTCGCGCTTGGCGAAGACCGCATCGACCCGCGCGAACAGGCCTTCATCCATCATGATCGCCGACCAGTGGCGCGAGGTCAGCGGCGAAAGCGCCCGCTCGATCGCCTGCAGTGCCTCGTTGGTGTCGGCCCCGGCGAGGTTGTAGAACACGCCCCCGACGCGCGAGAGCGCCCGCCCCGCCCGCTCCAGCGCCTCGATCGTATTGGCGAAATCCGGCGCCGCCGGATCGGCCACGATCGCGGCGATCTCCTCCCTGTGCTTCGCCAGCGCCGCCTCGAAGGCCGGCTGGATATGCTCCGGCCTGATCGCCGAAAAGGGCGGCAGGCCGAAGGGCGTCTCCCAGCGCGCCGCGAAGGGGTTGTCGGCCGGCAGCGGCAAGGCTTCGGGAGCAAGTGCTTCGAGAGCGAGGGCTTCGGACGCGGTCATGGCGGGGCTTTCGGCTGGCGGCGGCGGAGGGATCGAAAGGCCGATCACTCCCGCGCGAAGATATGGCTGAGATAGGGCTTCATGAAGACCGCCATGCGGTGCCGGTCGCAATCGGCCGGGCTGCGCAGGATCACGATGTCGTCGAGCTCCTGCTCGGCGAGACCGGCCATCCGCGACAGCATCAGCGCGCGCGCCTCCTCGGCGGGAAGATCGATGGTCAGGGGGCGCATGAAGGCGACGCGGCCGGGCGTGAACACCGTATGCCAGCCCTCCCCGACCACGACATCGCTCGCGGCCAGGCCGGTTTCCTCGGCGAGTTCGCGCAGCACGCTGCCGGCGAGATCGACCGTGCCGTCGTCGCGGACATCGCTGCGGTCGGGCGTGCCGGCGGCGAAATAGACCATGCCGCCATTGGCGGTGTGGTTGCTCATCCGCCCGCAGAGGAAGGCCCCGTCGCGGGCCCGCAAAGCGCCCATGGCGAAGCCGTTGCGCAGCGCCGGGCCGGGATGGCCGGCGTCGCGCCAGGTCATGAAGGCGGCGTAGTCGGTCTCGAAATAGCGGGCCTGGAACACGCCATCGGTGATCGCCGCACGATGCTGGAGCAGGATGCGCCCGTTGAACATCGCGGGCTTCCCGGCGCTGATCTTCGCCCAATGCGCCGCGATCTCGTCCACGTTCTCGCGGGCGAAAGCCCAGTCATAGGGCGCGATCCGCGCATCGACGCTGTCGACACGGGCGATGTGCCCGTCCGCGAAACGCTCGATGTCGTTGCTCTCCAGGCTCGACGCACCCGTCACAGCAGCACGCCCTCGCTGATGACGACGGCAGATCCGCCGATCCGCGCCGAAACCAGCGCGCCCTGCGCCACCGTCAGCTCCAGCGTGATCTGCGAGGGCCGGCCCATCTCATAGCCCTGCTCGATGACGAAGCGGTTCTCGCCATCGCCGGGCTTGTCGAAGGCCATGATCGCCCCGGCGAAGGCCGCCGAGGCCCCACCCGTCGCCGGATCCTCGACGATGCCCGCCCCAGGCCAGAACATGCGGGCGTGATAGTGATGCCCGGCCTCGACCGTCTCGCGGCAATAGACAAAGGCATTGGGATGGGCAGCCGGCGTCATCACGGCATCCCAACGGCCGAGATCGAGCGCGATCGCGCCGATCGTGGAGAGATCGGCCACCGGCACCATGGTGAAGGGCACGCCGGCCGAGAACACAGCCGGGCGGTGGCCGGGAAGGCCGATGCGGCCGGGCTCGAGCCCGAGCACCGCGGCGATCTCGGCGGCGGCGGGCGCGGCCTCGCCCTCCTGCGGCAGGCGCGGCAGGGTGAAGGTCGCCTGCCCCGTCCGCTCGCCGGAGACGGCGACCGCGCAGGGCACGCGGCCGATCGTCTCCTCCAGCACCAGGATGTCGGCGCCGCGCCCCTCGGCCCGGTCGCGCAGAGCGAGCAGAACCGCGGTGCCGACGGTCGGGTGCCCGGCGAAGGGCAGTTCGCGGCCGGGCGTGAAGATGCGCAACGCCGCGCGGTGGCCGGCCTCGGCCGGCGGCTGAACGAACACCGTCTCCGACAGGTTGAACTCGCGCGCGATCGCCTGCATCGCCGCCGTGTCGAGCCCGTCCGCGTCGAGCACCACCGCCAGAGGATTGCCGGCCTGGGGCGTGGCGGTGAAGACGTCGAGCGTGACGAAGCGGCGGGCCATGGCTGTCAGGTCCTCGGAAGGGTCAGGTCGATCGTCAGCGGGCAGTGGTCGGAGGCCTTGGGCCGGTCCCAGCCGACGCGCGGATAGCGGTCGGCCGAGGTCGCCAGCCGCGCCATCGAGCGGTCGGGTTCACGCGGATCGAGCGGCACGCGATAGGGCAGACCAAGCCGGATCATCTGCAGCGCCGGATGCGGATTGGCCGCCGCCAGCGCCGGCGAGAGCAGGATATGGTCGAGCGGCATATGCGTCTCGACCAGTTGCTCGCGCGCTTCCGACCAGTAGCGGCGGAAATGCGTCCAGCGCTCATGCGCGGGCAGCGTCTCCATCGGATCGATGGCAAAATTGTCCAGCAGCGGCTCGATGCCGCTCTCCCCCTCGTCGATGCGCTCGGCCAGCGGCCCGAGCCCGTAGCGATAGGCGTTGAGGTCGCCCAGCACGATCCAGTTCGCCTCGCGCCAGCCCTCGCCGAAGCGCTGCTTGATCAGCCCCTTGACCGCCCGCGCCTCGGCCCGGCGCACGGGGAGCGTCGCCACCCGGCCGTCGTCGCGGCCATTGTTCATCGATTTGAAGTGGCAGCCGAAGAGGGAGAGGCTTCGGTCGCCGAAATCGAGCTCCACATGCAGGCAGTCGCGCGCGAAGACCTTGCCGTCGGGGCCGATCCCGAGCGCGGCGAGATCGCGATCATGCACGCCGGCCGCCGCGAAACTGAGATCCTTGTGCGAGCGCACGCTCACCCGCTGCGGCGCCAGCAGATCGCGCCGTGCCGCAAATCCGATGTCGATGTTGCGGCGGTCATTGCCGTCCAGCAGCGTGAAATGGCCGTAGCGGTGGTCGGCGATGCGGTGGACGTAATTGGCGAAGAAGGCCTGCAGGCTCGCCAGCGAGTCGACCTCCTGCAGCATCCAGAGATCGGCCTTCGCCTCCGCCAGGGCGAGCGCCGTCATCTGGCGCTTGTCGTCCTCCAGCGCGACCGCGAGCGAGCGCTCGACCGCGTCGCGCTCGTCGACGCGGGGGAAATGGAACAGCGACATGGCGGGCGCGGTGTCGCTGCGCTCGCCCGAGGAGAAGCGATGGCGCGTCAGCAGGTTCTCGACGTTGAAGGTGCCGACGCGCAGTTTCATGCGGCTCAGAGCGTCTCGGGCACGAACTGGTGCGATGGCGTCACGAACTCGTCCTGCGCCGCCACCGTCAGGATCTCGCGGGAGCCCGCCTCTTTGGTGCGCTTGAGCAGGCCGTAGATCGAGGCCGCGGCCTTGGCCAGCGCGGCGGCCGCGGACTCCTCGCGCAGATAATGCACGAAGAACAGCGCCGCGATCGCATCTCCCGCCCCGTTGACGCTGACATCGAGCTTGGGCGTGCGGACGCGGAAGGCGCCCTTCGCGTCGGCGGCCATCAGGTCGATCGAATCGTCGGGTGTTTCGTCGGTGACGAGCGAGGTCACGAGCACGACCTTCGGCCCGGCATCGCGCAGCGCCTCGACCGCACGGTGCGCATCCGCGATCGTGCGGATCTCGATATCGGTCAGCAATTCGAGCTCGAACTGGTTGGGCGTGACGATGTCGGCTGCCGGCACCGCCTGCTCGCGCATGAACTCGGGGATGCCGGGCCGCACGAAGACGCCGCGGCCGACATCGCCCATCACGGGGTCGCAGCAATAGACCGCCTTGGGGTTCGAGGCGCGCACGCGCTCCACGGCGGACAGGATCGCATGGCCGATATCGGCCGAGCCCATATAGCCCGAGAGCACGCCGGTGCAGGAGGGCAGCACGCCGCGCTCGGCGATGCCCTCCATCACCTCGTCGATCATGCCGCCGTCGAAGACACGGCCTTTCCAGGCGCCGTAGCCGGTGTGGTTGGAGAACTGCACGGTATGGATCGGCCAGACCTCGACGCCCAGGCGCTGCATGGGGAAGACGGCGGAGGCGTTGCCGACATGGCCATAGGCGACATGCGACTGGATCGAGAGGATGTTCATGAGGGTCCCGGCGGTGTCTTGGGGCGCAAGCTCTAGCCGCTCGTCCGGCCGGACGGCAAATCGAAAGCCGTCATGGCCGCCATCACCAAAGCTCAGGCCGCGCTCACCCGCGCGATGCCGGCGGTATCCGTGAACTGCGTCACGCTGGCGACCTTGCCCTCCTTGATCGTGAAGATATCGACGATCTCGAAATGCCCGCTGCGGCCGCTCGGCTTGCAGGCGACGTCGGCCCGCCAGTGCAGAATCGCCCGGTCACCATCGACCGTGAGGCCGAGTTCCTCGACATTGCTGAAGACGTAAGCCGCGATCAGCCCGGCCATCTGCTCGCGCACGGCCTCGAGACCGTCAGGCTGCCGGAAGGTCTCGGCGACGGCGGGACCGCCGACGAGCCGATAGCGGCATTGCGGGTGGAAGAAGCCCATCAGCGCGTCGAGATCGCCGCGGTGGCGCGCGGCATAGGCCTCGCGGATCAGGGCCTTGGTCGCGCTGTCGTCGGCCATGCCATCTCTCCCAGCGTCAGGGGCCGCAGTGTCGCGCCGAGGAGCGAGGGAGTCCAGAGCGGTAGATCGCACCGCACGGCGTCAGGTAGACGGATTTTCGCGCGGCAGGAGCTTATCCATGGTCGTCGCCAGACGGTAGCGGAAGCCCTCGGGCGCATAATCGAGGGTCGCCTCCCCGCCGAATTTCTGCGCCGCGACACGCTCGATCAGCCGCGATCCGAAGCCGGCGCGGCTGGGCGCCTTCACCGGCGGGCCGCCATGCTCGACCCATTCGAGCCGGAAGGGTTCTTCGCTGCCGCCAAGCCCCGCCTGCCAGCTCAGCGCGACGCGGCCGCCCTCGACCGACAGCGCGCCGTATTTGATTGCGTTGGTGATGAGCTCGTTGATCGCGAGCGCCAGCGTGAGGGCGTGATCGGCCCCGAGTTCGATCGCAGGGCCGGAAACCACGAGACGGCCTTCGGCAACCCCATGCGGGGCGAGCGCGCTGCGGATGACCTCGCCGATCGGCGCCCCGCTCCAGCTCGACTGGGTCAGGATGTCATGCGCCTGGCCGAGCGTCGCGATCCGCTCGCTGAAGGTCGCCTGCGCCGCCTGGAGCGTCGGCGCCGAGCGGAAGGTCTGGCTGGCGACGGCCGACACCATCGCCATCACATTCTTCATGCGATGCGCCAACTCGGCGTTGAGCAGCCGCGCATCGCGCTCCGCCTTCACCTTGCCGGTGGTCTCGATGACGGTGTCGATGACGCCGACGACGACGCCGGTCTCGTCCCGGACGGGGCTGTAGCAGAAGGTGAACCAAGTCTGCTCCGGCCGGCCGAAACGCTCCAGCACCAGAGGCATGTCCTCGAAATAGCTCGCCTCGCCGGCCATCGCCTTTTCCGCGACCGGCCGCAACTCGTCCCAGACTTCCGGCCAGACCTCCCCGACGGGCCGCCCGAGCGCCTCGGGCTTCGTGCCGAGCAGGGGTCGGTAGCCGTCATTGTAGAGGCTGATCAGCTCCGGCCCCCAGAACAGGCATTTCGGGAAGCGGGAATTCACCATCAGCCCGACGGTGACCTTGAGCGCCGTGGGCCAGTCCGCCAAGGGGCCCAGCGGGGTGTTCGCCCAATCATGCTCTCGGATGGCTGCGCCCATGACGCCGCCGCCGGTCAGAAAATCATCGCTCACGCGCGCTGGTACCAAAGCTTCCTTGTCGGAACTCCAAGGCGGTTTTGTCGCGGGTGTAAATTCGCCGCAGGCGGCGGGAGCGGGAATACCGCGTCCGCCGCTCGCTTTTGGGGCGGATCCGGCAAAAATGCCACATCCGCCCGTGGCCGGTCAGCTGCCGGAGGACGCCTTCTTGGCGAAGCTGTCGATGAAGGTCTTGCTCAGATCGACATTCGACGAGGCCAGCTCCGGATCGAGCAGCTTGAGCGCGTCATACATGCTCTTCATCGCGTCGGGCGTGGAGATGCCGGTGCGCGAATAGCTCTCGAGCGAGTTCTTCACCGCGCGGAGGTACAGAGGCTTGTCACCGAGATGGTATTCGGCCGGAACGAGGTCGGCGACATCCTCGGGCTTCGCGGTCTCCAGCCATTTCAGCGACTTGACGAAGGCGTTGACCAGCTTCTGCGTGGTGACCGGGTTCTTCTCGGCGAAATCGTGCTTGAGATAGAGCACGGCGGCCGGGTTGGACCCGCCGAACAGTGCCTTGGTCCCGGCCTCGGTGCGCGTGTCGATCAGCGCGACGACATCGCCATCGGCCTCGAGCTTCGAGGTTACGGGGTCGAGATGCGAGATGATGTCGACCTGCTTCTGCTTCATCGCGGCGACCGCGCTGGCGCCGGCGCCGACGCCGATGATCGGGGCGTCGCTGGCCTTCAGCCCGGCCTTGATCATGGCGTATTGCGCCGTCAGCGCCGTCGAGGATCCCGGCGCGGTGACGCCGATCTTGAGGCCCTTGAAATCGGCCGCCGACTTGATCTTGTCGGCGAGGTCCTTGCGCACCGCGATGGTGATGCCGGGGAAGCGCCCGAGCTCGACGACCGCGCGGATGTCCTGGCCCTTGGCCTGCATCCGGATCGTATGCTCATAGGCGCCGGTGACGACGTCGACCGATCCGCCGACCAGAGCCTGCAGCGACTTCGCGCCACCGCCGAAATCGTTGATCTCGACGTCGAGCCCCTGCTCCTTGAAGAAGCCCTTCTTCTCCGCGACCGTCAGCGGCAGATAATACAGAAGCTGCTTGCCGCCGACGCCGAGCGTCAGCTTGGGCTTCTCGGCGTTCTGCGCGAAGGCCGCCAGCGGTGAAAGGCCGAGCGCGGTGCCGAAAGCGAGCGCAGCCAGCGCCGCGCGGCGTGAAATCGTCATGGGTGTTCCTCCGGTTGAGCTGATGAGCGCCTCTTTCGGACGCGTTGGAAGCGAGGATAGGCGGGGTCGGGGCGGTCGAGCAAGAACGGCGTCATTCTCGGGCGAAGCGAAGCGCAGACCCGAGAATCGCCAGGGAGAGATGCTCGGGTCTGCGCCCGAGCGTGACGCGGCTTCAGCCTCACACCGTCGTGGAACTCTGTCCCGGTCGCCAGACCAGCAGCCGCTTCTCGACCATCGTCACCACGGAATCGATCGCGATCACGAACATCGCCAGGATGAGCATGCCGGAGAACACACCGGTGACATCGAAGACGCTCTCGGCCTCGTGGATCTTGTAGCCGAGCCCGGCCGAGGAGCCGAGATATTCGCCGACCACGGCGCCGACCAACGCGAAGCCGACCGAGGTGTGGAGCGACGAGAACATCCAGGTCAGCGCCGAGGGCCAATAGACGTGACGGAAGAGCTGGCGCTCGTTCATGCCCAGCATGCGGGCATTGGCCAGCACCGTCGGCGAGACCTCGCGTACGCCCTGATAGACGTTGAAGAAGACGATGAAGAACACCAGCGTGAAGCCGAGCGCGACCTTCGACCAGATGCCCAAGCCGAACCAGAGCGCGAAGATCGGCGCCAGCACGACGCGCGGCAGGGCGTTGGCGGCCTTGATATAGGGGTCGAACACCGCCGCCAGCAGCTCGTTGCGGGCGAAGGTGAAGCCGAACAGGATGCCGGCCGCCGAGCCGATGACGAAGGCCAGCACTGTCTCGGTCAGGGTGATGCCGAGATGCCAGTAGATCTCGCCACCGGTGAGCTGCGTCCAGGTCCGCGACAGCACGGCGCCCGGCGTCGAGAAGAAGAACTGCGTCGTCTTGACGTCGCCGAACAGGCTGGTCGTGGTGACGAGGTGCCAGACCGCCAGGAAGACGACCATCACCAGCGCCTGCAGGATGAGGAGCTTCGCGCGTTTCATGCTCCGGCTCCCCCGACCAGTTCCTTGCCCTCGCCCATCGCATAGGCCTTCTGCACCTCGACGCGCAGCGACACCCAGATGTCGCGGTGGATCTCGTGGAAGGCCTTTTCCAGCCTGATCTCGGCGATGTCGCGCGGGCGCGGCAGCGGGACGCGGTAATCGGCGACGATGCCCGCGGCGGGGCCGGCCGACATCACCACGACGCGGTCGGACAGCGCGATCGCCTCCTCCAGATCATGGGTCACGAAGATCAGCGCCTTGCGGTCGCGCGACCAGAGATCGAGCAGGAGATTGCCCATGATCTGCCGCGTCTGTGCGTCGAGCGGCCCGAAGGGTTCGTCCATCAGCAGGATCTCGGGATCGCGGATCAGCATCTGCGCCAGCGCCACGCGCTTGCGCTGCCCGCCCGAGAGCATGTGCGGGTAGCGGTCGACGAAAGCGCGCAGGCCCACCCGCGCCAGCCAGTCGCGCGCGCGCCGGTCCGCCTCGGCGTCAGACACGCCCATCGGCTCGAGCGCGACCTTGACATTGTCGAGCGCCGTCTTCCACGGCATCAGTGCATCGGCCTGGAACAGATATCCGGCCCGGCGGTTCAGCCCCGCCAATGGCTGGCCGAAGATCGTCACCGTACCGGCCGAGGGGGTCAGGAGCCCCGCAGCCGCGTTCAGCAGCGTCGACTTTCCGCAACCGGTGGGGCCGACGACGGAAACGAACTCGCCCGCCGCCACGGACAGGTCGATGCCAGTCACCGCCTGATAGCGGCTGCCGCCTTCGAGATGAAACGTAATGTCCAGGCCGCCGAGCGTGACGGCCGGCGGCGTACCGGCCTGTGGCGACGACAAGTCCTGTCCCGCATCCAGATGCAGGCGATTGGCGAGCTCCATGCAGTCCGTTTCCTCGTCGATATCGGGCGCTCTTGCGGCGCCGGCCGAAGCCTATCGGCACTGTTGACGGGGAGATTAGGCGATCGATCCGGGAAGGCAAACCACCATGGCGGAGTCTGCAGCGGATGGGGCTGCGACGATGGTTGCATCGTGGCGCGCGGACGGCCATAAGCGCGCGCCCTCACACGCGATCCGGATCAGGAATGGCTCAGCTCGAACTCTGGATGCAGACGCTCGTCGAGTTCATGCGCGCCAACCAGGAATGGGCGATCCCGATCGTCTTCCTGATCGCGTTTTGCGAATGCGTCGCGATCCTGTCCTGGCTGGTGCCGGCGACGGTGTTCTTCACGGCCTTTGGCGCGGTGGCCGGGGTCTCCGGTTTGAACCTCGCCCCTCTCGCGCTCGCGGCCTCGGCCGGCGCAGGTTTCGGCTTCTGGATATCCTACTGGGCCGGCCTGGTTCTGGGGCCGCGCGTCGACGACTACTGGCCCTTCCGCGACAATCCGCAGATGCTCGAGCGTGGACATGCCTTCTTCGAAAAATGGGGCGTCGCCAGCATCCTGATCGGCCATTTCTTCGGCCCGCTGCGGGCTGTCGTCGCGATCGTCGCCGGCATCGTGAAGATGCCGTTCTGGCCTTTCCAGATCGCCAACTGGCTGGCCTCGCTGGCCTGGGGCTTCAGCCTGATCTATGGCGGCGGCACGCTCGCCGAGATGGCGAAGCAGGGCACGCTTTTCGTCCGCTGATCGCGCCGTCAGGCGAGCCCGAACACGACGGCGACGAGCAGGGCGAGAGAGGCAATCAGTCCTGCGCCCGCCACGACCGGGCTGTGAATCATCCGCGAGATCGTCATCGCAGCCTCCTGAAACGCTCAACCGAAACATGGCGCCCATGGGCGCCGATCGGACGCGAAGATCCGTCACGCCACCATTTCAACCACCATCCACGCGATGACGGCGAGCACCAGACCGCCGATCAGCACCATCAGAACCGGCACGCCCTTGAACCCCTGCCGGGCCTCGACAGGCGTCTCGACAGCCGGACTGGCATTGGTGTGATCATCGGCGCGCATCGGCGGAACGGGTGCGCCGCCCGGCCGGCTGTCGCTCTGAGCCTGCGCGCGCTGTTCGGCATCATTGTTGAGATGGGTCATGGCGGCTCTCCTCGGCTTGTGGCTCAGCCCGGGATCAGGGCGATGAAAGTGTTGAACAGGACCGCCAGGAACAGCCCGCCGAGAAGGCCACTCATGAGCGGCCAGTCATCGCCGCCTTCGGCTTCAGCGACCCGAGCGCGACGATCCTGCCGGCTGTCCTGCCGTGTCCGCTGCTCGGCTGTCTCGTGATGGCCCATCATCGCCCGCTCCCGCCTGTTCGTTCGCAGGACAGAACGCGCCGTTAACCTCTCGGTTCCGGAAGGCGGCAGGAACGGCCGCTCCCGCCCATGAAAAAGGCGGGCGCATCCCTGCACCCGCCCATACAAACGTCGATGAAGCAGCGACTTGGCGGGCGATCCTGAATCGCCGCGCCAGCCGCCTGAATCGGCGTCTCAGTTCTTGGTCTTGTCCACGAGCGCCTTGGCCTTGATCCAGGGCATCATGTCGCGGAGCTTGGCGCCGACCTCCTCGATCGGGTGCGCGGCGTAGCGGGCGCGGGTCGCCTTGAACGAGGTCTGGTTGACCTTGTTCTCCAGCATCCAGTCGCGGGTGAACTTGCCCGACTGGATGTCGCTCAGCACGCGCTTCATCTCGGCCTTGGTCTCGGCGGTGATGATGCGCGGGCCGGTGACGTACTCGCCATACTCAGCCGTGTTCGAGATCGAGTAGTTCATGTTCGCGATGCCGCCCTCATAGATCAGGTCGACGATCAGCTTCACCTCGTGGAGGCACTCGAAATAGGCCATCTCGGGGGCGTAGCCCGCTTCCGTCAGCGTCTCGTAGCCGGCCTTGATCAGCTCGACGAGGCCGCCGCAGAGCACGACCTGCTCGCCGAACAGGTCCGTCTCGCACTCCTCCTTGAAGGTGGTCTCGATGATGCCGGCGCGGCCGCCGCCATTGGCCGAGGCATAGGACAGGCCGAGGTCATGGGCGTTGCCGGTAG
Organism: Allobosea massiliensis; assembly: GCF_042655245.1. NCBI lineage: Bacteria > Pseudomonadati > Pseudomonadota > Alphaproteobacteria > Hyphomicrobiales > Alloboseaceae > Allobosea > Allobosea massiliensis. The sequence continues at coordinate 119,588 of NZ_JBHSLU010000010.1, forward strand.
CGTCCTGGTGGATCGCGATCAGGGTCGGCACGCCGCCGCCGCGCTGATACTCGGAGCGCACGGTGTGGCCGGGGCCCTTCGGGGCGACCATCAGCACGTCGAGATCCTTGCGCGGCTCGATCAGGTTGAAATGCACGTTGAGGCCGTGCGCGAACAGAAGAGCTGCGCCCTGCTTCATGTTGCCGTGCAGTTCGTCGCGATAGATATCGCCCTGCAGCTCGTCGGGGGTCAGCATCATCATCACGTCGGCTTCCTTGGCGGCTTCCGACGGCGTCAGAACCTTGAAGCCGGCCTCTTCGGCCTTCTTGCGCGTGGCCGAGCCGGCCTTCAGCGCGATGATGATGTCCTTCACGCCGGAATCGCGCAGGTTCAGCGCATGGGCATGGCCCTGGGAGCCGTAGCCGACGATGCAGACCTTCTTGCCCTTGATCAGATTGATGTCGGCATCACGATCGTAATAGACGCGCATGGGAGTGTCCTTCCTTGGGTTGGTTGTTCAGGAACGGGTGGTTTCTTCGGACCCCCGTGGCGGGACCCGCCCGCCGTAGAGGGTGAGGAACTGGTCGGTGGCGCGGGCGGCGTCGCGCTCGATCTCGTCGCGCGAGAGCGTCAGCGTATCGCCCAGCAGCAGCCGGATCTGCACGTCGCGACCGACGAGGCCGAAGAAGCTGCGGAAGGCCGTCTCGGAGTCTTCGAACGCCAGCAATCCCGCCTCGCGCCCGGCCTCCAGCACCGGTCGCAGCCGTTCGCCGATGGCGAAGCGGCCATTGGCGAGAACGATCCCGCCGAGATTGCTCTTGCGCGAGGCCGCATGGCCGATCGCCAGCCGGTTCAGCGCAATCGAGGTCGGGCTCGAAATCACGGTCAGCCAGGTCGCGGCGAAACCCTTGAGGCTGTCGCGCAGCGTCGCGATGTCCAGTGTCGGGCGGTCGTAGCGGCCGGCCCTCACCCGCGCCGCCTGCCAACGCACCGTCGCGGTCAGCAGGCCGTCACGATCGCCGAACCATTTGTAGAGCGTTTCCTTCGAGCAGCTCGCGCGGCGTGCGACGGCCGTCATGGTGAGCTGGTCCCCCTCCTCCACCATCAGCGACAGCACGGCATCGAGCACGGCCTGCTGCCGGGCCGTGGGCTCGTCCGTCTCTGGCAGGGAGGGCGTCGTCGTCATGCGCTGTGGAAGACCAGTGAAAGTCCGTACCGTACGTTACGGTTCGGCTCTCTAGCGCAGCCCTCGCCGGCGCGCAAGCGGCATCGCCGGACGGTGCGAGCGCTAGCCCCGGCCTAGCCCCCGCCCGCCTGCTGGCTCGCAATCCGCTGCAGGAAGATTGCCGCCGCCGTCAGCACGAAGCCCGCCCACCAGAGTGGCGAGCGCAGGCTGGAGCCGCTGGCCGGAGCCTCGACGGACGCGGCGCCCCGCAGGCGCTGCAGGATCGGCCAGAGGAAGCATCCGAGGCCGGCAAGGCCGAGCCCGAGCGAGATTTGTTCGAGGGTCATGGTCACAGCCTACCGCGCGAAAGGGGCCTGGGACTGGCTAAGGAACATCGTCAGCGCTTCGACCGCCAATGCGACGACCTCGTTGGGCAGGCGCCCGATGAACCGCAGCAATCTCTGGTCGCGATCAATCATCCGGGCCTGATCGATGAGGATCGCGCCGCTCACGACGCAGTCGGCCGGGATGATAATCTTCGTCGGCCATGCCTGCTGGTTCGTCGTGATCGGGCAGACCAGCGAGCGTAGAGACACGCTGTGCAGACGATCATCGGAAAGCACCACGACGGGTCGACGGCCGGCTTGCTCCGTCCCCCTCACGGGATCGAGATCGGCCCAGAAGACATCCCCTCGCTCAGGCGCCTTTCGGCCGGGGATTGTAATCGTCATAGATGACCTCCGAGCCGACGTCAGGGCCCCAGTCGACGTCATCCTTCGGAGCATTCGCCAGCCCACCCAGCCGCTCCGCCTCGGCCACCATCCACTCGATGGTGATCGGGTCCGGCATGTTATTCAGTTCGCGGACGGATTGAGCGATTGGAGCCCTGAGCGTCATCGTCCGCTTGTCCACCGACACGTCGACCGTCATCCCCGGCTTCAACCCGAGCTGCTCGACCACGGCTTTGGGCAAGCGCACGGCCGTGCTGTTGCCCCATTTGGCGACCTGGACCTTCATGGCGCGCCTCCTTGCCGGATATCCGTAACACTTGGCCCGGATATCCGCAAAAAGCTACATCGCCTCGGGGCCGCGGCTCATGGCGGCGATGCCGGTGCGGGAGACCTCGGTCAGCCCCACCGCGGTCATCAGCTTGATGAAGCGCTCGATCTCCTCGGTCGTGCCGGTCAGCTCGAACACGAAGGAGGTCAGCGAGGCGTCGAGCGTGCGCGCCCCGAAGGCCGCCGCCAGCCGCATCGCCTCGACGCGGTGCTCACCCTTGCCCACCACCTTGACCAAAGCCAGCTCGCGTTCGAGTGCCTCGCCCTGGAGCGTCAGGTCGACGACGCGATGGACGGGCACGAGCCGGTCGAGATGCGCCTTGATTTGGTCGATCACGGCCGCGGTCCCGGAGGTCACGACGGTGATGCGCGAGAGATGCTTCTCGTGCTCGGTCTCGGAAACCGTCAGGCTCTCGATGTTGTAGCCGCGGCCCGAAAACAGCCCGGCGATCCGCGCCAGGACGCCCGGCTCGTTGTCGACGATCACGGCCAGGGTGTGCCGGGCGATCGGCTGGGCGATAGGGGCGTTGGGGTAATGCGACGACGTGTTCATGGAGAGACCCGGCTGCGGCTGAGAAAGGAACGATGGTCAGTGATGACGGGCTCGTCGGCCTCGTCCTCGGCGATGATCCAGGGCTCGGCGAAGGCCGCCATCCGCCAGGACACATAACCCTTCGTGGCCTGAACGGCTTCGCAATAGGCACCGCTGACGTCGTCGGGACGGATGCCGTAGCCGGTGAAGCGGGCCGTGACCGGCGCGAACATGGCGTCCGCCGCCGAGAAGGCGCCGAACAGGAAGGGCCCGCCGGCGCCGAAACGCGCCCGCGCCTCGTTCCAGATCGCGGCGATGCGCGCCACATCGGCGGCGACCTTCGGCCCGCGATCGCGCGGGGGATGAACCCAGGCGAGGTTCATCGGGCAGGCGCTGCGCAGGGCCTGGAAGCCGGCATGCATCTCCGCCGAGATCGAGCGCGCCATCGCCTTCGCCGCAGGGTCGCGCGGCCAGATCGCCAGATCGGGGCGGGTGTCGGCGACATGATCCAGGATCGCCAGCGATTCCCAGACCCGGATCTCGCCGTCGATCAGCGCCGGCACCTTGCCGGCCGGCGTGAAGGCGGCGATCGCCCGCTTCCAGTCGGGATCGTCGAAGGTCTGGCCGAAGGGGATCAGCACCTCCTCGAAGGGGATGCCGAACTCGGTCAGCAGCAGCCAGGGCCGCAGCGACCAGGAGGAGTGGTTCTTGTTGGCGATGACGAGTTTCATGCCGCCTGGCTCTCTGCAGCGAGGGCAAAATCGAGCGCGGTCTCGACATGGAGCGCGGTGGTGTCGAACACCGGCAGGTCGAGGTCGTCCTGCCCGATCAAAAGACCGATCTCGGTGCAGCCGAGGATGACGCCATCGGCGCCCTGCCCTGCGGCCTCGGCGATGATCGCGAGATAACGCGCCTTCGAAGCGGGCTCGATTCGGCCGCGGCAAAGCTCCTCATAGATGACGCGGTGAACCTCGGTCCGCTGCGCCTCCTCGGGCACCATAGCCTCGATCCCGAAGGCGGCGAGCCGGCCGAGATAGAAGCGCTGCTCCATGGTGAAGCGCGTCGCCAGCAGCAGCGGCCGGCGGACACCCCGGCGCTTCACCGCCTTGGCGGTGACGTCGGCAAGATGCAAGAACGGGACGCGCGTCGCCGCCGTGATGCGGTCAGCCACCTTGTGCATGGTGTTGGTGCAGAGAACGATGCACCCCGCCCCGGCCCGCTCCAGCCGCAGCGCGCTGTCCGCCAGCAGGGCGCCCGCGCCCTCCCAGTCGCCTTGTGCCTGCATTTCAGCGACCGGCGCGAAGTCCAGCGAGTGCAGCAAAATATCGGCCGAATGCAGCCCGCCCTGCCGCGCCCGCACGCCCTCGTTGAGCAGCCGGTAATAGACAGCCGTCGATTCCCAGCTCATCCCGCCGATCAGGCCGATGGTCGTCATGGTGTCCCTCCCCCGCCATGCCAGCCTCGTCATTCTCGGGCTTGACCCGAGAATCTCGCGCAGGATGAAACAACCCATCCGGCCTGAGATGCTCGGTTCAAGTCCGAGCATGACGGTGCGGTCTCACACCAGCTGCTTGCCCTTGGCGTCGATGATCTCGCCCGTGTCGCCGTCGAAATCGGGCAGGATCATCTCGTTATGGGCTTTGCCTGACGGGATCATCGGGAAGCAGTTCTCCTCCTTGGCGACGAGGCAGTCGAAGATCACGGGCTTGGGCGTCTCGATCATTTCCATGATCGCATCGTCGAGCAGCGCCGGGTCCGAGCAGCGGATGCCGTGGCCGCCATAGGCCTCGGCCAGCTTCACGAAATCGGGCAAGGACTCCGAATAGCTCTCGGAATAGCGGCCGCCATGCAGCAGTTCCTGCCACTGGCGCACCATGCCCATATACTCGTTGTTGAGGATGAAGATCTTGATCGGCAGCCGGTACTGCACCGCCGTCGACATCTCCTGCATGTTCATCAGGATCGAGGCCTCGCCGGCGACGTCGATGACCAGGGCCTTCGGGTGCTTGAGCTGCACGCCAATGGCGGCCGGCAGACCATAGCCCATCGTCCCGAGTCCGCCGGAGGTCATCCAGCGGTTCGGCTCCTGGAACTGGAGATACTGAGCCGCCCACATCTGGTGCTGGCCGACCTCGGTCGTGATGTAGGTTTCACGGTCCTTCGTCAGCGCCTGCAGCCGCTCCAGCGCGTATTGCGGCTTGATGATCGTGTCCGAGCGCTTGTAGGCGAGGCTCTTGCGACCGCGCCAGCCGTCGATCTGCGTCCACCAGGCGGCCAGCGCCGTCTTGTCGACCTGCGGAGAGGTTTCGCGCCAGACGCGAACCATATCCTCCAGCACATGGGCGCAGTCGCCGACGATCCCGATATCGACCTTGACCGTCTTGTTGATCGAGGACGGATCGATATCGACATGGATCTTCCGCGAGCGCGGCGAGAAGCCGTCCAGCCGCCCGGTGATGCGATCGTCGAAGCGCGCGCCGATATTGATCATGACGTCGCAGTCATGCATCGCGAGGTTGGCCTCGTAGGTGCCGTGCATGCCGAGCATCCCCAGCCACTGCTTGTCGGCCGCCGGAAAGGCGCCGAGACCCATCAGCGTCGAGGTGACGGGGAAGCCGGTCAGCCGCGCCAGTTCGCGCAGCAGCGCCGAGGCATGCGGGCCGGCATTGATGACGCCGCCGCCGGTGTAGAACACCGGCTTCTTGGCGCTCGCCATCAGCGCGACGGCGGCCTTGATCTTGGCGAGGTCGCCCTTGACGGTGGGGCGATAGGTCTTGTGCTGGTTGTCGCGCGGCCGGCTGTAGAGCCCGCTGGCGAACTGGATATCCTTCGGGATGTCGATGACGACCGGGCCGGGGCGGCCGTTGGACGCGACATAGAAGGCCTCGTGAAGGATGCGCGGCAGGTCCGCGATGCTCTTAACCAGATAGTTGTGCTTGGTGCAGGAGCGCGTGATGCCGACCGTGTCGCATTCCTGGAATGCGTCGGAGCCGATCAGATGGGTCGGGACCTGGCCGGTGATGACGACGAGCGGGATCGAATCCAGCAGCGCATCCGTCAGCCCGGTCACGGCGTTGGTTGCGCCAGGGCCGGAGGTGACGAGCACGCAGCCGACCTTGCCGGCCGTCGAACGGGCATAGCCCTCGGCGGCGTGGACAGCGCCCTGCTCGTGACGGACGAGGACGTGCTTGACCTTGTCCTGCTGAAACAGCGCGTCATAGATCGGCAACACGGCGCCGCCGGGATAGCCGAACAGATGTTCGACGCCCTGGTCCTGAAGCGCGCGGACGACCATTTCGGCACCGGTCATCATCTCGCTCATAACGGTCTCCTGCGGCAGCTCGGGGAAGGTGGGAAGGTCGAAAACGGGCAATAAAAAAGGCCCTCAAGGGGCCTGGACGTGCGCTGGCGTCGGGGTTGACGCGGCTCCCTGCGGAACCGGCCCCTACCAGCGCACCCCTACGATAATAAGCTTGCGCATCGCGCTTCGACCCTTTGCAGATGTTGCGGGACGCTAGCGGAGCGGGGCGGCCGGGTCAAGCGGGGCATCCGCATCTGAACGTCCCCTCTGCAACCTTTTGGCAAGCGAGTTGCTGTAGGTTAATCCGAGCTACGGACGGCTCCATGCACCACGACGTCAACCCGCGCAGCATCCTCATCCGCGCCCATGCGCCGGAGGTCCCGGTGCTGATGCGGCATTTCGAGCGGCTGGCCAGCGGACGCGCCGGCGCCCCGCATGAGGCGCTGAGAGCCCTCGCCGAAGAGGCAGCCGGCGACGACCTGATGCTGCTCTCCCCGACCGAGACCGGCGATTATCGCTACGACGCCTGCGGCCGCACCCTGCCCCGCACGACCGGGCGCGACCGCACGGGCGGCTATGTCTCCAATCTCCAGAGCGACGTCGCCGCCTTCACGATCGACTGCTACGATCATGCCCTCGCGGAAGGCGTCGCCACCTACACGCTTCACCGGACCGTGCGCTCGGCCCGCGTCGGGATCTTCGAGCGGCTGATCCTTCCGACCACCGACGCGGACGGTGGCCGCCACCTGATCGTCTTCTGCCGCCAGATGAGCTTCCGGGAGGAGTTCCTGATGCTCCTGATGGAAACCTCGCCCTTCGGAATCGTCGCGGTCGAGGCGGTGCGCGACGCGGATGCCGCGCTCACGGGGCTGAGCGTGCTGTCGGCCAACCAGCGGGCGACGACGCTCTGCGGCAGCGAGGCAGCCCTGGAACTCGGCTGCGACCTGCGCAAATCCCTGCCCTTTCTGGCGGCCGAGGAGCACTGGAACCGCCTGCGCCAGGCGGTCGAGCTTCTGCGACCCGACCAGTTCGAGGTCGCCTTTATGGCGGGGGGCCGCCAGATCTGGCTTCAGGTCTCGCTGGCCCTGCTGGGAGACGGCCTGGTGATCACGCTGTCCGACATCTCGAACCTGATGCTCGCCAACCAGTCGCTGCAGCAGCGGGCGGCTACGCTGGCCCTCGAGGTCGGCATCGAGCGCGCCACGCGCCAGGCGCTCTCCGACGAGATCGGCCTGAGGGAGGAGCGCGAGAAGGAGCTGCGCCGGCTGGCTGAGACCGACCCGCTCACCGCGCTGCTCAACCGCCGCTCCTTCACCGAACACGCCCAGACGATGCTCGGCCACGCCATGACGGCGGCCGCGCCGGTCTCGCTGCTCATTGTCGATATCGACCACTTCAAGCGGATCAACGACAGCTATGGCCATCCCGCCGGAGACGCCGTCATCCGCGCCTTTGCCGATCTGCTGCTCGGGGTCTTTGGCGCCAGGGACGCGCTGGTCGGGCGTTTCGGCGGCGAGGAGTTCGCCATTCTGATGCAGGGAAGCACGGAGGAGGCCGCCGCGGCGGCGATGCGGATGCAGCAGGCGCTGGCAGGAAAGACGCTGCCCGTTTCGGAGACGCTGGGGCTCGGGGTCACGGCCAGCTGCGGCATCGCCTCCTGGCAGGATGGCGAAACGCTCGCCGCGCTGACGAGCCGGGCAGATCAGGCGCTCTATCGCGCCAAGAGCGAGGGGCGCAACCGCATCGCCATCGCCGGATCGGATGGTCTCGCAGCCGCTGCTTAAGCGCGCAGTCGCGCCCGCGCGATGCCGAGCGCCGCATCCGGCGCGACAGCTTCCCAGCCTGCCATCTGATGGCGGAACCAGGTCACCTGCCGCTTGGCATAGGCTCGCGTATCGGCCTGGCCACGCCGGATCGCCTCATCCAGCGAAATCGCTCCGTCCAGATGGGCGATCAGCCCTGGCACGCCATGAGCCCGCATCACCGGCAGCAGCGGATCGAGACCACGGTCCTTGAGGCGCTTGACCTCGTCGAGAGCCCCCTGCGCCATCATCGCCTCGAAGCGCCGGTCGATCGCCGCGCGGACGGCCTCCCGCTCGGGGCTGACGAAGAGACGCAGCGCCTCGACACAAGCCAGCGGCCCAGGTTCGCGCGCGCCCTGGAACGCGGCGAGCGACCGCCCCGTTGCCAGATGCACCTCGATCGCCCGCATGATCCGCATCCGGTCGGAGGGGCGCAACCGTCCTGCCATCTCCGGATCGCGCCCGGCGAGTTCGGCATGCAGCGCTTCCGTCGCCATGCCCTCGGCGCGTTTGCGAAAGGCCGCGCGCACCGCCTCCGGCACCGGCGGCATGGCCGAAAACCCTTCGGTCAAAGCTTTGAAGTAGAGCCCCGTCCCGCCCACAAGGATCGGCAGTTGCCCGCTCTCACGCAACTCTGTCAGCAGCCCGGCGACCTCCGCGGCATAGCGCATCGCGGAGTAGTTCACCGCCCCGTCGACATGACCGTAGAGCCGGTGAGGCACGCTCGCCTCCTCCGCGGGCGTCGGCCTCGCCGTCAGCACCCGCAGATCGCGATAGACCTGCATCGAGTCGGCATTGACGACGACGCCGCCGAATTCGCGTGCCAGGGCCATCGCCAGCGCCGACTTGCCGCTCGCGGTCGGACCTGCGATGAGCACGGCCCTGATCCCTTCCGCTGCCCTCGTCACCCGATCCGGCCCTTCACATGCTCGTCGCGACACTGGTTTCCGCCCATGGACAGGCCCTGATCGTCGAGGCGCTGCTGCAGCGTCTTGCCGCCCTGCCCGGCGCGCTGCGCACGCAGCGCCTCGACGGCGAGATCGCGGCCGACCTCTTCGCGGAAGCCGGCGATGCACGCAAGCTCGAAGCCGAGCTGCGGCCTTTGCTGGAGGGCGCGCCGATCGACATTCTCGTCCAGCCGGCCGCGACGCGGCGCAAGGCGCTGTTCCTCGCCGACATGGACTCGACCATGATCGGCCAGGAATGCATCGACGAACTCGCCGCCTATGTCGGCCTGAAGGAGAAAGTCTCGGGCATCACCGAGCGCGCCATGCGCGGCGAGATCGCCTTCGAGCCGGCGCTGCGCGAGCGCGTCGCGCTGCTGAAGGGCGTGCCGCTTTCGGTCGTGGCCGAGATCATCCGCGAGCGCATCACGCTGACGCCGGGCGGGCGCGAACTCGTCATGACCATGCGCGGCCAGGGCGGACACACCGCCCTGGTCTCGGGCGGCTTCACCGTCTTCACCGGCCCGATCAGCGCGACCATCGGCTTCGACGAGCACCGCTCGAACACCCTGCTTGCGCAGGACGGCGTGCTGATCGGCCAGGTCGCCGATCCGATCCTCGGCAAGCAGGCCAAGCTCGACGCGCTTTTGGAACTGCGCGCGCGCCTCGGCCTTGCCCCGGCCCAGACGCTGGCGGTCGGCGATGGCGCCAACGATCTCGCCATGCTGGGTGAGGCCGGGCTCGGCGTCGCCTTCCGCGCCAAGCCGGCGGTGGCCGCCGCCGCCCATGCCCGGCTCGACCACGCCGATCTGACCGCGCTGCTCTATGCGCAGGGTTACACCGGTGCGGAGATCGTCCGCAGCTAGTCGACAATGAACAGCTTCGCGCCCGTCACGGTGCGGGAGCGATGCGCCTCGGCGCCGTCGGCGACCTGGTAGCTCATCCCCGCCTTGAGCGGCATCACCCGCCCATCCTCCAGCGTCGTCTCCATCGAGCCCTCAAGGCACAAGATGATGTGGCCCTTGGAGCACCAGTGATCGGCCTCGTAGCCGGGGCTGTACTCGACCATCCGCACCCGGATGCGGTTCTCCGCCGGGCCGAAGAACTGCACCCGCCAGATCGCCTCGCCGACATCGCCGGCATGGCGCTCGGTCGGGACCGTGGACCAGTCGGTGGTGACGAAGGGGATGTCGCTGATCTTCATCGCAGGAACTCCAGAGCCGGTCCGGCACCCTGCCATCACGGTCGGCGGGACACCAATGCCGATCGCTGATGACCGCCATCACCCCGGCGCGGGCACATGAAAAAGGGCGGCCTTTCGGCCGCCCTCGATCGCATCGCGGCGGGAGAAACCGCTCAGTTCATCGCCACGGCGACGAAGCGGACCTCGCCCTGGGCGTTGGAGACGAGCAGCAGGGCCGACTTCTTGCCCTCCTTCTTCAGCGCATCGAGGCGCTTGGTCACGTCCGCCGGCGAATTGACGGGCTCCTGGCCGATCTCGACGATGAGCTCGCCGACCTGGACGCGCTTGTCGGCGGCGTTCGAGTTCGGATCGACCTTGGTGACGATGACACCCTTGACGCCGTCCTTGATCGAATACCGCTTGCGCAGCTCTTCCGTCTGCGGCGACAACTCGAGGCCGAGCGCAGCGGTGACCGCAGGCTTGGCCGGCTCGGCCGGGGTGCGCGCCGAGGCCGGCTGGACCTTCTCGCCATCCTCGAGGCGGCCGAGCTTGACCGTCTTCACCTCTTCCTTGCCCTTGCGCATGATCGTGACCGGCACGTCCTTGCCGACCGGCGTGGCGGCGACGATGCGCGGAAGGTCGCGGGAATCCTTGACCTCCTTGCCGTCGAACTTGGTGATCACGTCGCCGACCTCGAGGCCGGCCGGCTTGCCGGGTCCCTTGTCGTCGACGCCGGCCACCAGCGCGCCGCGCGCGGCACCAAGGCCCAGTGCCTCGGCGGTCGCGTCATCGACGCTCTGGATGCGCACGCCCAGCCAGCCGCGGCGGGTCTCGCCGAACTCCTTGAGCTGGTCGACGATCGAGGTCGCGAGCGAGGACGGCACGGCGAAACCGATGCCGACCGAGCCGCCCGTCGGCGACAGGATGGCGGTGTTGATGCCGATGACCTCGCCCGCCATGTTGAACAGCGGCCCGCCCGAATTGCCCTTGTTGATGGCGGCGTCGGTCTGAATGTAGGTGTCGTAGGGGCCCTGCTGGATGTCGCGGTTGCGCGCCGAGACGATGCCCGAGGAGACCGAGCCGCCGAGGCCGAACGGGTTGCCGATCGCCATGACGGGATCACCGATCCGCATCTTGTCCGAATCGCCGAACTTCACCGCGGGCAGCGGCTTGTCGTGCTTCACGCGCAGGACGGCGAGGTCGACCTTGGCGTCCTTGCCGACCACCTCGGCCTTCAGCCGCAGGCCGCTGTTGAAGATCACGGTGATCTCGTTGGCGTCGCCGATGACGTGGTTGTTGGTGACCACGATGCCCGAGGAATCGATCACGAAGCCCGAGCCCGCGGACTGCGAACGACGCTGCTGCGGGGCCTGACCCTGGCCCTGCTGGCCCTGGCCGCGGCGGTTGAAGAACTCCTCGAACAGATCGCCGAAGGGCGTATCCGGGCCGAGCTGCGGCAATTGCGGCAGGGTGCGTCCGCGCGTGTCGCTCGTCGTCACGGCAGCGATGTTGACCACCGCCGGCATCACACGCTCGGCCAGGTCGGCCAGCGAAACCTGCCCCTGCAAAACGGGCGAAGCCGCCGTCTGCGCCGGAGCCAGCACCGGGGAGGCCAGCAACGACAGGCAGGCGGCCCCAGCGGCAAGCGCGAGGCGGCGGGAGCGCGGCGCGGAAGCTCCGGTAGCAGAGACGGGATGCATTGCCATCAGTGTCCTCGTGCAGAAGATCCGGCCGAGTCGCCCGGCTCGGAAAGCGTAGGCCCAATTGAACTGCGAAATGCGGCGGAAGGTCGACACACGATCATGCGACCATGGCCGCCGGCCATTCACCGCAATTCATCCCCGAACGAACCAGACGATCGCGACGCCCAGCACGGCCGAGGCGAGCCCGATCATGCGCATGATATCGACCGGCGTCTCGGAGGCGCTTCGCAGCGCCTCCTTAGCGAGATGGGGCACCGCTGCGAACAGAATGCCCTCGATCGCGAAGACGAGGCCCAACGCCGCAACAAAATCCCACATGCGCGGCGCGGGTCCCGTCAGGGACGGGCCGGTGCCGGCGCCGCAGCGGGCGCGGCCTGGCCTTCGGGCCGGGGCGCGTTCGGTCCGTTGAAGAACCGGAAGAACGGCGAGTCCGGCGAGAGCACCATCTTCGTATCGCCCGCCTTGATGCTCGCCTCATAGGCCTGCATCGAGCGGTAGAAGGTGAAGAACTCCTCGTCCTTGCCGAAGGCCTCGGCGAAGACGCGGTTGCGCTCGCCCTCGCCCTGGCCGCGGATCTCGTCGGACCGACGCTGCGCCTCGGCGACGATGACCGTCGACTCCCTGTCGGCGCGGGCCCGGATCTCCTGGGCCTGCTGGGCGCCGAGCGCGCGCGCTTCCGCCGCCTCGCGCTGACGCTCCGTCTGCATCCGCTGGAACACCGCGGCCGAGTTGGCGGCCGGCAGATCGACGCGGCGCAGACGAACATCGACCACCGTCATGCCGAAGCGCGCGGCTTCGCGGTTCACCTCGTCGCGGATACGGTTCATCAGCCGCGCCCGGTCATTGCGGACCATCGAGGTGAAGGAGGCCTCCGCCAGCACCGAGCGGACATTGCCGTTCACGATCGAGGCCAGCTGCGAGTTGGCGCGCGGGATGTTGTTGACCGCCTGATAGAAGCGCAGCGGATCGGAGATGCGGTAGCGCGTGAAGGCATCGACCACGAGACGCTTCTGGTCCGAGGCGATGATTTCCTGCGCCGGCAGGTCGAGATCGAGGATGCGGTTGTCGAGCAGGGTCACCTGCTCGAACGGCGCCGGCAGCTTGAAGTAGAGGCCGGGCGCGGTGACAACGCTGCGGACCGCGCCGAAGCGCAGCACGAGGGCCGACTGCGTCTGCTGGACCACGAAGGTCATGGCGTAGAAGACGACCGCCGCGACGCCGAGGACGACGAGCAGGCCGATACGGATCATGGCGCCGTTCATCGGACAGCTCCCGTCTGCGGAGCGCCCGGAGCGGGGCGCCTCTGCTGCAACTGGTCGAGCGGCAGGTAAGGCACGACGCCCTGGCCGTTCCCCCTGCTGTCGAGGATCACCTTGTCGGTGCCGCCGAGCACGCGCTCCATCGTCTCGAGGAAGAGACGCTCGCGGGTCACGGCCGGCGCCAGCTTGTACTGCTCGTAGACCGCATTGAAGCGGCTGGCCTGACCAAGCGCTTCGGCCACCGTCTGCTCCTTGAAGGCTTCGGCCGACTGGACGAGCTGCGCCGCGCGACCGCGCGATTCCGGCACGACGCGGTTGGCGTAGGTCTCGGCCTCGTTGCGCAGGCGCTCCTGGTCGGCGCGCGCGGCCTGGACGTCGCGGAAGGCGTCGATGACCTGCTGCGGCGGGTCGACCTTCTGGAGCTGGACCAGTCGGATCTGAACGCCGGCATTATAGCCGTTCAGCGTCTCCTGCATTAGCTGGCGGACCTCGGCCTCGATCGCGGCGCGGTCGGTCGTCAGCACGGGCTGGATGTTGCGCCGGCCGATGATCTCGCGCATCGCGCTCTCGGCGACGGCCTTCACCGTGCCCGGCGGGTCCTGGATGTTGAAGACGTAGTTCTCGGGCGCGGCCGGGTCGATCTGCCACTGCACGATCACGTCGATGTCGACGATGTTCTCGTCGCCGGTGAGCATCAGGCTCTCTTCGATGACGTCGGACTGGCGCGAAGCGCGCACGGATTCGACGGTGCGAAAGCCGACCTCGGTGGTGACGACATTGGTCACCTGCGGCTTGATCACGCTGCCGATCGGATAGGGCCAGTTGTAGTTCAGGCCTTCGCCGGTCTTGCCGATGAACTTGCCGAAGCGGAGATTGAGGCCGACCTCGTTCGGGCGGACGATGTACCAGCCGGTCAGGAGCCAGACCACGATCAGGGCCAGGAGGCCGAAGATCAGACCCCGCCCGCCGAGATTGCCGCCCGGCATCATGGTGCGCAGGCGGTCCTGGCTGCGGCGCAGGATGTCCTCGAGATCGGGCGGGCCACTATGGCCGCCTCCGCCGGAGCCGCCGCCACCCCAGGGGCCGCCGCCGCCACCGCCGCCGCTTCCCCCGCGCTGGCCCCAGGGTCCACCCCCGTTGCTGCCACCGCCGCTCTGGTTGCTCCAAGGCATACTCGCGCCGTTCCCTTTCTCCGCGAACCTGCCCTGCCATAGGCGATGGGCGGCCGCTTGTCAGTGCTCCCCAGCCGGAGCGGTCTGCGCTGACTTGGGCATGGGCCATGGATTCGTCAACGACGCAAGGTCTTCATCGTGAACGGAAAGCCGCTCAGGCCCGGCGGCGAAAGGTCGCGAAGGTGAAGGCATGCTCGTCATCGGGGCCAGCCGGATGGTTTTCCGGCGCATCGGCGACGAAGGCCGAGCGGTCCCATTCGGGAAACACCGCGTCGCCCGCCGGCCGGGCATGGACGAAGGTCAGCTCCAGCCGATCGGCCAGCGGCAGGACCTGACGATAGACGTCGGCCCCGCCCGCGACGGTCACGCTGTCGGCGCCCATCGCCGCCCCCACCTGCCGCGCCAGACTGAACGCCGCATCGAGATCGGCCGCCGTGCGGACACCCTCGGGGCGGAAGGCCGGATCACGCGTCAGCACGATCGTCTCCCGCCCCGGCAGGGGCTTGCCGATGGAGAGATAAGTCTTGCGCCCCATCACCACGGGACGGCCGAGCGTCAGCGAGCGGAAGCGGCGCAGATCGGTCTTCAGCCGCCAGATCAGGCGGTTGTCGTCGCCGATCACGCCATTGTCGGCGACGGCCGCGATCAGGACGAGGGGGAGAGCGGCCATCGTCTCAGCCCTGCCCCGCCAGCTGCGCCAGCGCCTCGCCGTCGAGACGCTTCACCGTCCATTCGTCCTGCGCCTTGGCGCCGAGCGAGCGATAGAACACGCGTGAGGGCTCGTTCCAGTTCAGCACCCACCAGGCCAGCCGCGGCAGCCCCTCGTCGAGACAGCGCTTCGCCAGCCCCGCCATCAGCGCCTTGCCGATGCCGTGGCCGCGAAACGGCGGATGCACGAAGAGATCTTCCAGCCAGATGCCGTGACGGCCGGAGAAGGTCGAATAGGTGTAGAACCAGACCGCGAAGCCCGCTGGCTCGCCGTTCCACTCGGCAATGTCGCAGAAGGCCTTCGGATTCTCGCCGAACAGGGCCGCTGCGATCTCGGCCTCCGTCGCGACGACCTCATGCGCCAGCCGCTCATACTCGGCGAGCGCCTTGATGAAATCGAGCACGAGGCCGGCCTCGTCGGGCCGGGCAGGACGGATGGTGAGGGTCATACCGCGATCGGCGCCTTGATCGCCGGATGCGGGTCGTAGCCCTCGATCGTCACATCCTCGAAGCGGAAATCCTCGAGCTTCGTCACCGCCGGGTTGAGCACGAGCTTCGGCAGCGGCCTGAACTCTCGCGTCAGCTGCAGCTGCGCCTGGTCGAGGTGATTCACATAAAGATGCGTGTCGCCGAAGGAGTGGACGAATTCCCCGACGCCCAAGCCGGTCACCTGCGCCACCATATGCGTCAGCAGCGCATAGCTCGCGATGTTGAAGGGCACGCCGAGGAAGACGTCGGCCGAGCGCTGGTAGAGCTGGCAGGACAGCTTTCCGTCGGCGACGAAGAACTGGAACAGGCAGTGGCAGGGCGCCAGCGCCATCTTCGGAATGTCGGCTGGATTCCAGGCCGAGACGATCAGGCGGCGCGAATCCGGATTGCGCCGGATCTCGTTCACCAGCCAGGCGATCTGATCGATCGTCTGGCCGTCCGGCGCCGGCCAGGAGCGCCACTGCCGGCCATATTCGTTAAGCCATTCGTATCGTGACATCGGTGAATACGCCATCTTCTCGATACACCCTATCACTCCGCATATTGTGACAGCTGTCTCGTCCACAGCACCACCCCGCCTGGAACACCACTGTCGTTGTCCGTCGTAGGGGGAATCAAGAAGCATGATGCTGATCGTACTGAGCGCTTATCAGATCGTCGCCCGTCCGGACGCGAGGCGGCGAACTTGCGAGAAGTGAAGCAGTCACGTACTCGCTTGCGAGACGAGGAAGGAATCCAATGAGCATCACCAGCGAGCAACGAGAAGAGATCCGGCAGACCCGTGCGACGTCCTCGCAGACGTTGCGGCCGACCGTCGCGGCGTTGGAGGAAATTCTCTACGAGCCCTTCCAGGTTCTCGACCACGGTTTTGTCCGGGTGATCGACTACATGGGCGACGACAGCGCGGTGGTGCAGGCGGCACGCGTTTCGTACGGTAGAGGCACAAAGAAAGTCAGCGAGGACCGTGGCCTCATCATGTATTTGATGAGGCATTGGCACACTACGCCTTTTGAAATGGCTGACATTAAGTTTCACGTCAAGCTACCGATATTTGTTGCCAGACAATGGATTCGCCATCGCACCGCGAGCGTAAATGAGTATTCCGCCCGCTACTCCATTCTAGATAAGGAATTCTATATTCCTGAGCAGCAGCATCTCGCAGCTCAGTCGAGCAGCAATCGACAGGGACGGGGCGAAGTCCTTGAAGGCGACGAGGCGCGCCGTGTGCTGGAGATTTTGCGCGAAGATGCTGAACGCACCTATTCGAATTATGCGTGGATGCTGAACGAACCCTCAGACGAACAGGCTCCAGACGAGGACAGGTCAGGCCTTGCGCGAGAACTCGCCCGAATGAACCTGACTCTTAACACCTATACCCAGTGGTATTGGAAGGCCAATCTCCACAACCTAATGGGCTTCCTTCGCCTACGGGCGGACCCGCACGCTCAGTACGAAATCCGCGTGTATGCGGAGGCCATGCTGGAAATCATGAGTCGGTGGGTTCCGCTTAGCCATGAAGCGTTCGTGGAACATCGCATGGGTAGCGCGTCGCTCTCACGCACCGCCATAACTGCGGTGCGGCGGATGATTGCGGGGGAGAAGCTGACGGCAGCGACAAGCGGGCTATCGCCTCGAGAATGGCGAGAACTCTGCCAGACGATGGGTATCGAACAAGTTTGATCGCGTCGTTGCATGGGGCTGCCGTCATGCCAAGCAATCGGCCCTATGGCAAATAGCTGTATGGCTGGTTGAGATGTCAGCAGGGTGCGCGTCGTGGACGAAATCCAGCAACCAGCGCGCATCGGCCTTCGCTTCGAGGAGGATGGGCACACGGGTTGTCACCGCACGCCACGTCGCTCGCCGTTTGCGCACCGTCAGGCCCACCTCATGATAGAATCGTAAGCGTCGTCCCGGCCTCACCTTTCGCGCGGGGACTGGAACGTTGATGTTCCGAGCCGAGAGGGGCTTGGACATATGACGATTTCAGAGCTTACGCT